>DATHKS010000332.1:0-5433 GCA_035488975.1 Chitinophagaceae bacterium
TTCCTGCAATCCGAAAATATAACGGTAATGTTCACGGCTCTGAACCTGAATTCCGTTACGACGGAGCAAACAGACGAGGGTGTATCCTCGCTGGTGGATGCGTGGATTACGCTAAGCGATATAGAAGCCAATGGAGAAAGGAATCGCGGGCTTTATGTGATGAAATCGCGCGGGATGAAGCATTCCAACCAGGTGAGGGAGTTCATCATCACCGATAAGGGACTCGATCTCGTAGAGGTTTATCTCGGCGCGGAGGGCATATTGACGGGATCGGCGAGGGAATTTCATCAACTGGAGCAGCGTACGGGAACTGCCTTGTGGGATCAGCAGATAGACAGCAAGAACAGGGAGATAAGCCGCAAGAAGAAGGTGCTGGAGGCGACGATCTCGAGTCTTAAGACCGAATTTGAATCGACGCAGGAGGAATTAAACAAGACATACCTGGAACAGGAGATCAAGAAGAAAATGTCGAATGATAACAGGAATGAGATCTTGAAGAAGAGAGCAGGGATTAGAAGTAAATAAATGATCATGGACAAAAAGAAACAAACATGGGAACTCAGATTATACGTTGCAGGCAAGACGCTGAAATCCGTAACGGCGCTCGAGAATCTGAAGAGATATTGCGAAGAACACCTGAAGGGACAATACACGATAGAAGTGATAGACCTCGTGAAGAATCCACAATTGGCAGAAGGGGACCAGATCTTTGCGGTCCCTACCCTGGTGAGAAAGGTGCCGCAACCGATACGCAAAATAATTGGCGATTTATCTAATGAAGAAAAAGTGCTGGTAGGCCTGAACATCCGGCCTCTAACAGATCAATGAAAAAAGAATCAATTGAAATAGCGAAAGCTAAGAGCAAGAAGAAGGCCGGGGCGCAGTCTTTTTCCCTGTACATAACAGGCGCCTCCCCGAATTCTTCCAGGGCAGTAGCAAATATCAAAATGCTATTCGCAAAATATCTGCCTGGAAACCATGAGCTCGACATCATCGATGTGTACCAGCATCCGAAAATTGCGAGCGAAGTGAATATCATCGTGCTTCCGATGCTCGTAAGACATTCTCCGTTGCCCGAGCGGCGGCTGCTTGGTGATATGTCGGACCTCGATAAGATGATCAGGACATTAAGTCTTACAACCGTTGAGAAATGAAATCGGTACAAAACGATAGGAAACTCCTGGATGAAATAATCATGCTCCGCCAGCAATTGGAGGAGGCAAACGATACCATCAATGCCATCAAGACCGGGCAGATCGATGCAATCGTGGTAGAAGATGACAACGGACATCAATTATACACTCTCAAGACGGCGGATCATGCATACCGCGTCTTTATCGAGAAAATGAAGGAGGGTGCGGTGACCCTCAATACTTCGGAGATCATTGTCTATAGTAACTCACAGTTTGCCGCCATGGTCGACATTCCGCTTACCAAAGTGATTGGGTTGCCGATCGAAACATTTATTCCTCTTCATCAACGCGCCTACTTTGGTTCCTTACTGGAGAAGGGCTGGGAATCCGATAGCCGTGGCGAAATATTCCTGCAGGATAAGTCGGGGCGACTCCTTCCCTATCTTCTTTCACTTACATCACTTGACCTTGCGGAGGGAAAGGAACTGAGTATTATTCTCACTGATCTTTCGATCCAGAAAGAGACCGAGTACCAGTTGAAGGAAAAGAACGAACAGCTCGAGATCGCCCAGCAAAGTCTTGCCACGCTCAATGAGGAATTGGAAGATATCGTCCGTGAAAGGACTAAGGACCTACTCCAAAGCCGGGAGCATTTTAAATTCCTGGCCGATAATATTCCCATCATAGTGTGGACTGCCAACGCGGAAGGCGGCGTGGATTATATCAACAATCGCTGGTTCGACTATACGGGCCTCTCTACCCGGCCAATAGACTCCGGGGACTTTACAAGCGTCATACACCCCGACGACAGGGAGGGCTTTTTGCAGGTATGGCAGAAGGCGAAGGATAGTAACGAAGGCTTTGAATGGGAATACAGGCTTAAGGAAGGCGCAAGCGGTCTCTACAGGTCACACCTCATCTATGCACAGCCTTTCGTGGATGAATTGGGCAAGATCATGGCATGGTTCGGCACCTCCACGGATATCGAAGAACAGAAGAAGCAATTGCAAAAGAAAGATGAGTTCATTGGCATCGCGAGCCATGAACTAAAAACGCCGCTCACGAGCCTCAAGGGATATATCCAGTTGATAGAACGGGATGTTATACTCCCGGTGCCGACAGATCAGTATATCAGGAAGGCCAATGCGGCAATAAACAAGCTGCATCACCTGGTCAACGACCTGCTGGATGTAAGCAAGATCCAGGCTGGAAAATTGCAATTCACGTTGCGGCCGCTCGATATAAGTGAACTCGTTCTGCATTGTGTAGAGAACAGCATTCATATATACCCCGAGATGGCTGTGCAAACGGAGATAGCTCCAGGCTGCATGGTGAATGGCAACGAGGAAAGATTAGAGCAGGTGATGATGAACCTGATCAACAACGCGATGAAATATTCGAGGGGCAGAATGGATCTGAACGTCCGGGTGGAAAAAGAAGGAGGCGAGGTAATGGTCAGTGTGGAGGATCATGGGATCGGGCTTTCAATAGCCGACCAGGAAAAGATCTTCGAACGGTTTTACAGGGTGGAAGACAAGAGTTTCCTCACATCCGGTCTGGGAATGGGCCTTTACATCTCTGCACAGATCATAAAAGAACATGGAGGTAAAATGAGAGTGGAGAGCCGGTTAAAGAAGGGATCGGTCTTTTCCGTCATGCTTCCCCTGATCTGAAGGGTGTGCGGGATATGTCCGCAGCACCCGCTAAGAACCAGAATAATGTTGGATAGTTGGATAATTGGATAAAGAAAAAAAATAGAAGCTGACTGATATTGAATTTTAATGGTCTTTCGTAGGGATATCAGTTATAGGGTTTTTCTTCGGACTATTGGCTTAACGATCTTTCAGTTGATATTGGATGGATTGATAACTAATATCAATCAACTTCTGAAACAAAAATAGTCGCGGCCCCTAACCCCGCATAGAGACAAAACCCGAATTGGTTATATTTAATTACTATATGACCTTTCGTAAAAACCCTTAGGGTGGGACTAAGGAATGGGAATAAGGAATTGGGGATAGGGAATTGGGCCTCATTCGACGATTCTTCCCGATGGGCATTAGCATTACAGAGGGGGTGGAGATCGGAGACAAGGAATTTGGAATTAGGCCTTATTCGAAAATCCTTTTTTATAGGTAATATCCATTCGAACAAAAAGGAAATCATCGCCCCAGTACCCTCTCCGCAATCGTTATTAGATTTCGAAGTAGGAGCCTAATTCCTTATTCCTTATTCCTTATTCCTTCACCAACCACTGCCTCGTCAACTTATCAACCTCAAACCCACGTAATCTCACTATCCTTCAATCCCACCCGGAAGCTGTTGGAATCGGCGATACCGGTATTGATCATGGTGCGCATGCCGGCACTGGTGAAGGTGAGTCCACCGGGACCACCACCAAGCGGTTGAGAGGGGCGTATCGTGAATAATTTAAGCGGCACTTTATCCTCGAAGGGACTCTCACGGCCGCGGATGGTAAAGTAGCTATTGACCTTATCGCGACTGACCCCATCGGCTATCATTTTTCGCTTCACCGCATCTATATACTTAAGCGCTTCGTTGTATTGCCCGGGAACGATGAGATCATTTTTTCCCACGTCGGTTGTGAAAATATCGATGGTACGCTCGAGCAATGAGAAGATATCGTTGTACTGTTTGTTCTCCACTTCCGCGGTTTCGGTTGACAGGAGAATGGTGAATATTTCGGTGGCGCCTGCATTGATGGCCATTTCAATTCCGGCATATTCCCTGACACCGCCATCCACGTACTGGAAATTCTTCTCCGGGTTGTTGGGCAGATCTTTATTGACCTGCATGGTGGGCATGAATACGGGCTGGCAGGCGGAGGCCATGATGATGCGGCGGAAATGATTCGCATTGACAATAGAGCGAACGGCATAGCCATCCGTGGCGGCGAAGGCGGGATCGTTGTTGAAGACGACGAGTTCTTCGGTCTGCAGGCAGGTGGTATTGATGTATATCTTCTTGCCGCTGGCGACCAAAGCATCGTAGCGGGCATCGGTGAATTGCTGGTTGATCAATTCCCAGAGGGGATTTGCATCGAAGATGCTGTCCGTCGCCAGCCTGTCGCCGAGGCGCAGTTTCCTTACGATCGTGCCTTCTTCCTGGGTCGTATAGATCTGTTCAAGCAGGTCGAGTTCGCCGATGGCCACCATCGGCACGATCAGGGAACCGGTGCTGGTACCCACAACGATGTCATAGTCGAGTGTAGGGAAGAGTTGCCGGAGTTGCCTGACGACGCCGACTGCATAGGCTCCTTTAGAGCCGCCACCACTGATCACGAGTGCTCTTTTCATGTTTGTTATTTAAGGGTGAGGCGGTTGCTTTACTTTGCTTATCCTGAAGCCGATGCTTCCCTGCAGCCACCAGGTGTTGAGATGATAATCGCGATGAACCGTTATCCCTACCACAAGCAGGTTGAGCAGATCGAGATTGATGCCTCCGCCGAAAAGACGCTGGTTCCCGGTTCCCCATAAATGATCGAGCGAGACATTGAGATTGCCTCCGCTCGCGAGTTTCTTGAGGTCGAAGCTCTTTAGTTTGAAGGAGGCTGTGGGACCGATGGCGCCCTGTATTTTTTTCCCCGTATAGAACCCGTCGGCTATGGCGCCAAGGCGAAGCTTGTTTTCCACGACGGTGAATTGGGGTACCAATTGAAGGCCGCCGGTGTAGAGATCGGGTGTCGTGTGTTTGAAGCGGGTCACCATACCATGATGCATCTTCAGGTGCATGATGAACTCATTCCGGGGAAATTCGGGGTCCTGGCAGGAGCCGGCCACCTGCAGCAATAGCATGCAGGCAATAAGGTTTGGAAATCTCATCGGGTGAAATTTCCAGAAAGGTAGGCTATTGCGGATCGCGTGTCAATACCATTAAGGAGTAGTTTTTTGCGAGTTTGAATTGGGGATCGGAGGCTTGGGAATTAGGAATAGGGAATTAGGAATTAGGCTGATACCTCGTGACTTAATAACGATCTCGCAGGGGATAATGGCCAATGCCCTCTTTTTTTGTGTAAATGGATATCCTGAAAAAAAGGAGTCGCTGAATGAGGCCTAATCCCTAATTCCCTATTCCAAATTCCTGACGCTGAATTCCGATAGAAAAGGACTCACCGAATAAGGCCCAATTCCTTATTCCTAATCAGTAACGTTCCGTTTAGAATAACCAAAGTTCTTTGAAAATCTTGATTGGCTTGTATTTGAAGGGGTTTTAGGTCGGTGACGATTTGAATCGTTTTTGCCTGAATTTGGCTTGTTTTGGCGATGAATCAAGGAAAGTA
>DATHKS010000333.1:0-4845 GCA_035488975.1 Chitinophagaceae bacterium
ACACTATTATTAGGTACTTGTTTTACAAAGCAGGCGTAGTGTTCCCGGCTACATAGTTTCACTTAGTCGGAATAAGGGGATTGATATTATTGTATTATTTCGGGTTGACACCCAGGTGTCAACTAGGTGTCAACCCCGAGAGGTAGAGGTCTCGGGTTGGCAACCCGCCGCAGTAGCACACGACTATAAATGCTTATAATCGGATAAATAAAATTTACTAATTGATATTCAGTTGATAATTCCCGGAAAATTCGGGTTGGCAACCCGCCGGAATCCGGTTGGCAACCCGGATCATCGCCTCTCCCTGCTGACCTTCCGCTGTCTCATAAAGAACAACCGGAAATTCTTAAGCAGAAAAGTGACGAATATCATCAAGACCAGCAACAAGAGAAGCGCCAGCTCCTGCCTCATATCCCTCAAAAAATAAACCTCGATAAGAATGATAGCATGGATGATACAAATGACACGCGTGGAGAAACTATGATTGAATCCCGTATTCGTAAGCAAATGATGTATATGCGTCCTGTCGGCTTCGAACGGCGACTTACCCTTCCATATTCTTAAGGAGAACACCCGAAGTGTGTCGAACACCGGCACAAGCACTATTCCAAGCACAAATACCGGTGCATGTTGCAAGACCGGACTGCCCGCAATAAGATTCACCTGCATCAGGCGAATACAAAGCACCGCGATCACAAACCCTATCACCAACGATCCCGTATCTCCCATGAAGATCCTGGCAGGATTGAAGTTGAAGTATAAGAAAGCAAGAATTCCACCCGCCAATGCAAATGCTATCAGCGCCGTATTTGCATCGCCGCTGATTGTCAGAAATAACCCAAGCGTTGCGAGACTCATGAATGCAAGCACTCCAGCCAGCCCATCGATCCCGTCTACCAGGTTGAATGCATTCGTAATGCCTACTATCGCCAACACCGTAAATGTATATTGCGAATACATGGGCAGATCGTTTATCCCGAAGAGCCCATTGAAAGAAGTGATCCGTATCCCCGACAATGCAATCACGATCCCCAGGCCCACCTGCAATGCCAGCTTGTACTTCGCAGACAGATCCCGCAGATCATCCATGATCCCCATTCCAAACAGTACCACCAGCGAGAAGAAAAAGGCCACCTGTCCGATCCCATTGTGAAACGGGAACCAAAGTATTAGACCACTCGCCATACCCGCAACAATTGCAATGCCTCCAAGTGTCGGCACCGGCTGGCTATGCTCCTTACGGGCATTCGGAATATCATACAGATTGTACCGGCGTATAAAACTTATTATAGGTGGAATTACAAGAAGCGTGACGACAAATGCGCTCACAAAACACAGCAGGGCAAATTTATATTCCTGGAACTGCAGATAGATCTGCAACAGGGGGAGGTGGCTTTTCATTTCGGACTACCGTTTTCTAGGTCAGTGGTTCTTGTACGCGTAAAGTAGGGTGAATTCTACGATCATGCAAGCTATTTTTTATTGTGCCCACGGAAAAAGACGAGGGATTTTACGTTTACGCCGCTGTCCCAGCCAAATAAGACGATATTTCGACCCGCGATCACGTATTCTTATTCCTCTTTACCAGCCACCGCGCATCCTCCCTTTCGGTTATTTTTGCCTAAATTTTTTTATTTCCACTCTTGCACCCATATTGTCCAACCCGATCGAATACCTGAAAGGAGTAGGGCCTCAACGTGCAGACCTCCTGAAAAAGGAACTAAACCTGTTTACGTTCCGGGACCTGCTCGAACATTTCCCTTACCGGCATGTCGATAAAACAAAGGTCAGCCTGATCAGCGAGATCAATCCCTCCCTCGAGTATATACAGGTGGCGGGTAAACTCGTGAATTTCGAGATCGTCGGTGACCAGCGCAGCAAACGGCTCGTTGCCCAGGTAAAGGACGCCACAGGCTTCCTCGAACTGGTCTGGTTCCAGGGCATCACCTGGATCCAGAAATTGCTGATCCCCGGTCAATCCTACCTTATATACGGCCGGCTCAGCTTCTTTCAGACCACGGCGCAGATAGTCCATCCAGAAATTGAACCCTGGTCGCCCGAGAAGAAAGAAGGCAAAGATTTCCTCGAGCCGGTATATCCCACAACGGAGAAGCTAAAGGCGCGATCGCTCGGTGGCCGCCAGCTTGCAAAACTGACTGCAGCCCTGTTGACCCAACTCTCCGAACGGGATCTGCCCGAGAACCTCCCTTCTTCTATTATTACTAGCCTCGGGCTCATGAGACGTTACCAGGCGTATCGTCAAATACATTTCCCCTCGTCCCCAGCTCTTTATGAAGAGTCAGTGAAGCGGCTCAAGTTCGAAGAGCTGTTCATGGCACAGCTACGCATGAGCCTCCTTCGCGCCGGGCGCCATCGCCATTCAAAGGGCGCCGTATTCGATAAGGTCGGAGACGAGTTCAATAAGTTCTATAAGAATTTCCTCCCCTTCGATCTCACCAATGCACAGAAAAGAGTAATGAGAGAGATCCGGGCCGATACTGCAAGCGGCCGGCAGATGAACCGGCTTCTCCAGGGCGATGTGGGCAGCGGGAAGACCATCGTTGCACTCCTTACCATGCTGCTCGCCGTTGGCAATGGTTACCAGGCCTGCCTCATGGCGCCGACCGAGATACTCGCACGACAACACTTCACCGGTATCAGCGATCTATTGAAAGACCTCGATGTCTCCGTCCAGTTGCTCACCGGTTCGACCAGGTCAGCGGAACGTAAAAAATTGCTAAAACAACTCGAAGAAGGCTCTCTGAAAATCCTGATCGGCACCCATGCCGTAATTGAAGAGGCGGTTCGCTTCGAGAAACTGGGCATCGTGATCATCGACGAGCAACACCGTTTCGGCGTAGCACAGCGGGCAAGGCTCTGGGAAAAAGCGCTCATTCCTCCGCACGTGCTGGTGATGACGGCAACACCCATTCCAAGAACCCTGGCCATGACTGCCTACGGGGACCTGGACTATAGCGTGATCGACGAATTACCACCGGGCAGGCAACCAATTACCACGGTTCACCGCTTTGAGACACAGCGGGCCCGCGTCATGAGTTTCCTTCGCGCGGAGATCGATAAGGGCCGACAGGTCTACATCATCTTCCCGCTGATAGAGGAAAGCGACAAACTGGACTATGAAAACCTGATGAAAGGCTACGAGACGGTAAAAGGCTATTTCCCGGAGCCGAAGTACTGGATCAGCATGGTGCACGGCAGGCAGCCCGCAGAGCAGAAGCAGCAAAACATGAAACGCTTCGTGGAAGGAGACACCCAGATCATGGTCTCCACTACGGTGATCGAGGTCGGCGTAAACGTACCTAATGCCTCCGTGATGGTGATAGAAAGCGCCGAGAAATTCGGTCTCTCGCAGCTGCATCAATTGCGTGGCCGCGTGGGAAGAGGAGCGGAAAAAAGTTATTGCATACTTTTATCCGGATCAAAATTAGGTAATGACGCCAAAGAGCGCATCAGGATAATGGCGGCGACGAGCGATGGATTCGAAATAGCAGAGAAAGACCTTGAATTACGGGGTCCTGGTGATATCGAAGGCACAAGACAAAGCGGCCTGTTGAATTTCAAGCTGGCTGATATCGTTCACGACCGTCCCATTTTAGAGGTAGCAAGATCACTGGTTTCGGCGATGCTGGAAGCTGATCCGGAACTGGATTCGGCTGAGAATTTGCTATTAAAGAATTTTCTCCGGCAACAGAAAGGTAAGCAGGCCTGGAGCAAAATATCTTAACATAAGTTTCAATTTTTTACGCGATAAATTACGTATTTTAATAGACAAATGTTGATCAATACCAGATTAATAACCCTTGCCGCATCTATCGCGCTGACCACCGTCGCCGCCGCCCAGGATTTCAACAATATTGAGTTTATACAGAACAAAGGGCAATGGGATGATCGCATAAAATATAAAGGCGAGGTCAGCAATGGCGCCGTCTTCGTCCGCTCCACGGGTTTTACCATCGTTCAGCATAATCCAAAAGACTACGAAGCCGTACAGGCATCCTTCCATGACCGCAATAAAACGGCATCCAGCCAGCTGGTTCTTCGCTCTCATGCCTGGAATGTGGATTTCGTTGGCGGGTCGCCAAACATGCAGGTCATCGCCGACAAACCCGCCCCCGGCTACAACAATTATTTTTCAGGCAACGATCCCTCCAAGTGGTCTACCGAATGCAAGATCTACCAGGCCATCACCCTGAAAGAAGTATATCCCAATGTCGATGTCCGCTACTATACCTACAACGGTATGCTCAAGTACGATATCATCGCAAGGCCCGGCGCCGATATCCGTAAGATCGCATTGAAATACCAGGGAACGGATGTACAGGTTAAAAATAAAGAACTGGTGCTGCGTACCTCCCTCGGCGACATGAGGGAATCATTTCCCTATACCTACAAGGCGGATGGGAAAGGAAAGCAGGATGTGGAATGCAAATATGTCGTCAAAGACAATATTGTTCGCTTCGATGTCAAGAACTACGACCCCACTGCCACTCTCGTGATCGACCCCACGCTGATCTTCTGTTCTTTTTCAGGAAGTAAGGCGGATAACTGGGGCTATACCGCCACCTACGGACCCGATGGAAGCTTCTTCGGCGGCGGCATCGTATTCGGCAATGGCTTTCCAACAACTACCGGCGCCTTTCAAACAGTATTCTCTCCCAGCTCAGGCCAGGATAACCCCGTCGATATTGGCATCATCAAATTATCAGCCAATGGCGGCGCCAGGATATATGCCACTTATATCGGCGGATCGGGAAATGAACAACCTCATAGCCTGATCGTAGACAACAACGGCAATCTTACGCTGGCCGGCAGAACCAATTCTCC
>DATHKS010000334.1:0-7836 GCA_035488975.1 Chitinophagaceae bacterium
AGGCCAACTGGACGGACTCCAATGAGATGGCGCTGATGTTTCATAATACATTTCCAGCATCATTCTACAAACATCTTCATCACCACGTTCACCGGAAATACAGGAAGCAACTCGCATTGCAATCGACGAAGAAATTATTTCAGCATCCCTTCACGGCGAAGTGGGTTACCATCCGTAAGGCGCTGACGGCGGTGTATCTCGCACCATCCGTCATCCTCTCGTCATGGCGATTGAAGAAATTAGAGAAGGCATCATGAAACAGCCTATTCAATTATATCCTGGTGATGCGGCGCTCGAGGCATTTAGCCGGCAAGCGAAGGTGTTCGACGACGAATACGGGAATGACGGGATGATCCGTTATAAACGCCGCCGTGTGCGCGATCATATGCTTCGCTATCCTGGCCCCGGCAGCAGGATGCTCGAATTGAATTGCGGCACCGGTGGGGACGCAATGTATTTTGCGGGTAAGGGGTTTCACGTGCATGCCACCGATCTTTCGTCCGCCATGCTGGAGAGGGTGGAAGAGAAGATGACTGGACAGGAGACCGGCGGCAGGATAACCACGGAGCGGTGCTCCTTTCATGAACTGGAGAATTTACAGGATAAGGGGCCGTTCGATCATATCTATTCGAACTTCGGAGGACTCAACTGCACGGGTCGCCTCGATGAGGTGTTGCGTTCATTACCGCCGCTGCTGAAGCCGGGCGGTACTGTTACGCTCGTGATCATATCGAAGTTTTGCCTATGGGAATTCCTGTTGCTGTTCAAGGGCAGGTTCAAAACGGCATTCCGTCGCTTCCTGAGCGCCGGGGGAAGAAAGGCTCATATCGAAGGCACCTATTTCAAATGCTGGTATTATACGCCGCGTTATATCAGGAAGCACCTGGGAAAGGAATTCGAACAGATCGCCCTCGAAGGACTGTGCACGCTCGTGCCGCCATCTTATATCAAGTCATTCGACACGAATCATCCCAAGGCGTTCCGTATCCTATCGCGGATGGAGGAAAAGCTGAAGTCTTCGTTTTTCTGGAGAAGCAGCGGCGATTATTTCGTAATTTCTTTGAGAAAAAAATGCCCAATAGGAGTTTAAATATTCAATATTCAATACTCAATATTCAATGCTCAAGTATAGACACTAACAGCGGTGTCCGGCCTCAGAAATCGATGTTGCATATTTGACAACAAATATTCCTGGCTGATCAGTAAAGAAAGAAATTACAAACAACGGGGTCCCCACTTGAGCATTGAATATTGAGTATTGAATATTGAATATTTTTTTAGCCGTTTCTGCCAATAGAGTCGTTTCTCATCGGGACACGCTCAATTGGCACATTTACAAATTGGCACATTGGCTAATTCTCAAATTGGCTTCGTACTCGTCAGTTTTCCTTCGTATCTCCCCAGCAGTGCAAATATCTTCTGCTCATACCGCAGGATAAGTTCTTGTTGGAAATTCTCCGGCCGGGGCTTCGCATAGTGTCGCGAGGCATCCATGCTCATTACAACTCCATTCCTGTTCAGCTTTCTTTTCTTCGTCTTTTGGGCCCAGCGATGGGCCGTATATTTCATCAGCAGCCGGTCGAGCAGGTCGCCGGCGGGGTTGTCGAGAATGAATTCGGCGAACCGCTTGAAGAGGGGATTCTTCATTTCATCTATGTATGAGACGCGCATGGAGGCATTCGGAAGAAAATCCATCGACCATTTATTGGCGGCATAGAATCGGTTGAATGCATCGATACCCTGCATCGGCAACAGCGTAGCGATCTCCGTTGCGGTATAGATATTCTGCTCTTTGATCTGCAGGCGATCCTCGTCAACGTAGTAGTTCATGCAAAACAGGTCCTGTTTTCCAAACAGGAAAGTCAGTTTCTTGAAGCAATGCATGAAGGTACGCGCCAGCCAAAGCCGGTTGGCGGAAGTGATGATGAAGAAATCGATGTCCGACTTTTCATCGGCGAAGTTTTTCGAAAGCGAACCCGAGACCGCTACTCCGCGTACGAAGGGAAAACGGGCCAGGAAGGGTGCGATCCTGCCTGCTGTCTCGAGCATCTTGCGGGCGCGCGTATTTCCTTTCCTTCGGCGGGCAATGAGACTCCTGTTGTCCTGCAGCGTATAGAAGTCATCAAATTTGAATATCCAGCTGGTTGCAGCAAGTTCATAAAGTGCATGTGCGATCTCCAGGTTGGAATAGGAATTTTGCAGAAATTGGGCCGTCTCCGTTTGTGTCAACGGGTAATCGAATATATCGAAGTAGGAGAGTGTTGCTAATATATCGTGCTTTGCATCCAATCAGGTCGGTTTTAATAGGTAAAAACGTGAATTTGATCTTTGTGGTTGCCAGCCGGGGCCGCGTATTTCGTCGGGCGCCGCCGCCGGGCCTTTGTAGTCAGGAAAAGAGAAAAGAAAAATGCGTAGAAGAAGATACCCTTATTAACATCCAGGATATTCTCCGAGCAGGATATCGTGGCGATGATGATCATGAAGGAGAGGAACAGCAGATCCTTCGTTCTCAAAGCCTTCCTGAAGCCACTCATCAGTGCCGCCAGGTACACCAGCAGGCCGATGATGCCGCTGCGCAGGAGGAAACTGATGTATTCATTGTGACTATTAAGGCGGAAGAGATAGGCATTATAGTATTTGTGTTCGAAATATTTTTCGGTCAGCAGGTCCGTCTCATCCCCGGATCCATACCCGGTAACCGGTGAGGACCGGATCATTTCAAATGCGAGTTTCCATCTTTCGATGCGCGGTGTGGTGTTGCTATAGTCGTCGCTCTTCTTTCCGAGATCGCGGCCGAGGTCATTGATATACCTGTCCTTTAGCGTGCTGCTGAGAAGAATGGGTGTGATTACGATCACCGATACCGCGGCGAGTGATATTCCGAAGCCCAGCATCCGGTTTCTTCTCTTCAGGAAATGCATGGGAAGAATTATCACGGTCGCAATAAGTCCCGCGAGCAGCACGGCGCGCGATCCAAGCTGGAGCAGTCCGGCGGCGAGCAGCATCATCGCCGCCAGGGAGGCTAGTCTCCACACCGGCAGGGAAATTTCCCGGTAAGATTGAATGAGAAAAATGAGCGAAAGCAATGCATACATCGAGAGATAGGTGGCGTGGATACCGAGAGGTTCGCTGAAGTTGTGATTGATGAATGCGGCCGAAAGGATGGAAGAAATAGGCAGCCGGTAATATAAAATTGTCTGGAATGCATCCAGGTAGAGATAGGCAATGGCGGCGGCGCAGGCGAGTGCAAAGGCGCACAGGATATTCTTCCGGTACTTTACGATGTCGAGAGAATTGACCGCCAGGATCACCGGTAAAATGGCAATGGCTGCCTGGCGGCCCAGCATCGCAAAGCCCTGCGCCGTATTGGTCGTGTATAGGATGCCGAGCGCTGTCACAAAGAATACGGACTGCACGGTCAATATTTTCCAGGTAAATATCTTCCTCACATCGATCCTTTTCAGTTGTATCAACGTATGAACAAACAGGCTTGCCAGTATCAGTTCGCCGTAGAAGCGGTTGAAAGGAAGTGACACCGCGAACAGCAAGACATGATAGTAGCTTATCTTATTTGAAAGCGTATCTTCTATGGTAAACCAGTTTTTCATTCGTCTCGCCGAGATAACATTTAAGTATGAAATCATTATATCTTTCCACTATATGCTGCCAGTTGTACTGTTCCGTTATTTTGAACAGGTTGTTGTCTTTCGTCTTCTCTTTCCCGGCCGTCAGGTGACTGTTCTCGATAAGTATCTTTATCTCCTTCGGGAATGAAAAATAGAAGGCATCCTTTCCGAGGATGGACCGGTTGAATTCATTATCATGAGCGGCAATGAGTGCGCGGCTCGCCATCGCTTCCAGCAGGGAGGGATTGGTTCCACCCACCGTATGTCCATGGAAGTAAAGGCGCGAGTGCTTCCGCAGCGTATGGACGGTGTTCTGATCGAAAAGGGCGCCCGTAAATACAATTCGCTTGTCGGCATGGTATTTCTTCGTCAGGTATTTTCCATAACTGTTTCCCGTATTGCCTATCACCAGGAACTTTCGTTGTGAAGCCGAGCTATGAAAGCCGGCGAGGATGAGGTCGATATTGTTTTCCGGTTCCATCCTTGCCATCAGTAGAAAATACTCCTGCGCCGTCACCCCGAATTCATCGAGCATCTCCGGTCGGTCGGATCTTTCCAGGCTCGCGCCATAGGGAATGTGTTCCGCGTGGATCTTGTACTTATCCCTCAGGTACGATTGAATGCCTACCGCATCGGCGATATGAAAATGACTATGCTTCACGGCAAGCTTCTCCGCGTAGCGAAGGAACCATTGCACCGGTTTCGAATACTTGGTCCTCTTCCATTCGAGCCCGTCCATATTACTGATGATGATGCTTTTCTTGGGGAAGAACCGCCGCCACACCGAGCTACTCGTGTATCCCATGAAGATGATCACATCGAAATTCCTCTTGCGGGCATCGCGGATACAATTCAGGTCGTAGATGAACTGCCCTGCCGTCTTTAACCTGAATTCAGGATCATAACAATGAATGATCCGTACATTCCGCCACCTGCTTTTCTGGTACGGATGGTTGTGCGAATTATAGACAGTCACATGATGCCCTTTTTCCGAGAGCCCCTCGGAGAGATATTCCGTTATCTGTTCGAATCCTCCATAGTGATTGGGTATGCCGCGGGTTCCTAATATTGCTATTTTCATTAGTGTTTGGATGTTGAGCTGCCAAATAATCTTGTTTTCATCTTCACGGCAGGATCATAGACCCGTGCCAGTATTTTCTTGATCGGATTGTCGTCTTCGGGATGCCAGTCCGTAGTCCTTGCCTTCTCCACGCGGTACACGTGATGGGTATATGCATATGAGGCGATAGATGTCCTGTACTGGCCCTCCGGGAAGTTCGTCCTGTCGTATCCGTGCAGTGTATATTTTCCAGTCAGCTGGATGATCATGCGATTGAAAGGAATGCCTATCGCTCTTTCCGCGTTCGTACGGAGATCCCTCAATTTTAGTTGCCCGCCGTATTCCGGCTGCCAATCCTTATTCAGGTAATAGAGCAGGTTAAGCGTACGATACCAACTGGGATGGAGTGGATGATAGTTGAAGTCGATATGCATGTCGAGGAAACTATTCTTCTTTCCCTGGTGAATCCCGCCGCCATGAAGATCTTTGTCTACGAATACGTCTTCATTGGAAATGAACCGGAGGAATTGCTGGAAACGGTCGGATATAAGATCTGTATAGAGCTCGGTAAACAATGGCGAGATGCCACTGATACGCGAGAGTTCGAACTTATTCGCTGCAAAAACATAGTCGCGGCTCTTCGTCGTTATCTCCGGTACCTGGCTGTACAACTCCTGCGCCTTCGCGGGCTCGCAGAAATCATCGATCGCCAGGTGTGAAAACGGCTTCGCCAACAGGAAGCTCAGTCTCCAGTCGTTCTTGTTTTCCTCTAACTTTTGAAAATTGATCATTATTTACGGTTGAATGATTGCTGATAAGTGTTTGGAATATTCCCGCCGATATGTCCCAATCGTATTTCTTCTTCACAATATTTGCTATCGATCGCAGCTCGCCGGGGTCCCTTCCGGCTGCGAGTACTTCCCCCAGGCGGGCATCAAGGAGACCGGGAACCAATGGGTCGAGATGACCGGCGCCGAAGAAGGTGAAGTCCTTCATCGCCGACCTGTCGGAACAGATCACGGGCACACATGCCGCTGCCGCCTCCAGTGGAGGGATTCCGAATCCTTCCGCCTGCGAGGGATACACAAATACTTCCGCTGCACGATAGAATTGCAACAGGTCCTCATTGGAAATATGGCTATCGATGAAAATCAATTTTCTTGTTGCTGGATCGAGGCGCTCCAGGAGCCGGTCGAGTTCCGGCGTCTCCAGGCTGGTATGACCGGGCAATACGAGATGATAGCCCTGCTGGAATAAGCCGAGCCGGAGACAGGCTTCCACAAGAAGCAATTGGTTCTTGCGTGGTTCGAAGCGGCTCACGCAGAGAATGAATTTTCCGATCCCGAATTTCTCCCTGATGAATTCCCTTGCCGCGGGCAGGTCGTAATCCGCGAAGAAGCGGCGATCGACGGCATTCGGCACGACTGTTATCTTTTCCGAATCCACCCCGAGGTGATCGATGATCGATTGTTTCGAATGTGCCGACACGGTAGTAATATGATCGGCCATATGAGCGGATCTTTTATATAGAAAATTCTTGAGCAGGCGGTAACCGCGGGAAAAGGAACGCGGATCCTCCCGGAAGATCACATCGTGTATGGTCGCGATCTGCCTGCAATTCCTGATCAGCGGAAGTATGTACTGGAAATGGGCCACATCGATACCGTGCCGGCTGATCATACGCGGGATCTCCCAGGCCAGTCGAACGGGGCCAGACCGGCTGCGATATTCCAGGTAGGTGATATTATCGGCTTCGCCGAAGATGCGCGATAGCTGCTGCACGCCGCTAACACCGAAGAAGAAATGAATATCCGGGTTGCGGATGAGCGACCGGTAAATGCCTTCGAGAAAGGTCCTGCTCCCCTGGTATTCCTGGTCGAAGCAATGAGCATCTATGAAGAGTCTTATTCTTTTCTTCCCGGGCATCATCCTTTTTTTTGAAAATGAGTTGTTAGGGTTTCAGGCGACTTGAATACGCGGTACCATTTCTGCAGAACGGGTTGCGGCAGGAAGGAAATAAGGTAGAAGCAATAGCTCTTCCAATGCAGCCGGTTTCTTCCCATCGCCATTTTCAGGTTCTTCCTGGCCTTCTGCGGTTGATAATTATTCCATAGGAATTTTTTCGCCAGCAAAGAATAATACGCGCCCTCTTTTATCCTGATCACATTCTGTGCGCCGATGATCTTCAGCAGCTGCTGTCCATCCCACGCGGAAATGCTTTGCGTACGCAGGGCCTTGTTCTTTATTCGATGAAATTGCCGCGGCCTCCATCTTTCATCTATCGTCATGGAACCCGGGTTGAGCCGCACCTTGATCAGCGACTGCGGCAGGTTTATGGCCTTTCCTTCGCCGAGAATGGATAACCACAACAGGTGGTCCTCGAAACTGTGCGCATGATGGTTGTATCCGCCCTTTCTCTTCACTACATCTTTATTATAGAGCACACCTGAATGAATGAACGGACAGGTCCTGAGTTTCACTTCCTGTATCTCCTGGTTCGTGAATGCCGGGGGAGAAAAGGTGAAGACGAACTCGCCGTCCTGGTCAATATAATCCACCGACGAACCGACGATCACATGATCGGGACTGTTCCGGAGGAAACCGTATTGCGTCTCCAGCCGGTGTGGATAGCAGATATCATCCGCATCGAACCGCGCGATGTATTCACCCTTGGCCTCGGCGAGCCCGTAGTTGAGTGCGGCCGCAATGCCAAGGTTCTCCTGGGTCAGGCAGCGGATCCTCGGATCGGTGAAGGATTGAATGATGGCCAGCGTCCTGTCGGTCGATCCATCGTTGATGATGATGAATTCGAAATCACTGAAGGTCTGCGCCAGTACCGAGCGGATCGCCTCTGCAATAAATTGTTCGGCATTGTATGCCGTCATGAGTACGGATATGCCGGCTTTGTTATACATGTACGGCGGTCTTTTCTTTTATGTGAAGCAGAAGTATTAATTCGAAGAATGGTATCACGGATAGCTGCTCGAACCAGTAGTCCGTGCAAAGCATCCCGAGCAGTAACAGGAGGATGGCGATATTGTATCCATCCAGCGATCCGCGTTTCAGGAAATAGCCGATATAGAATATCGCGAAGCCCAGCAGGCCAATCAGTCCATATTCACCGGCAAGCTGCAGGTACACCGAATTCGG
>DATHKS010000335.1:0-4299 GCA_035488975.1 Chitinophagaceae bacterium
ACACACTTCCTTCTCCGGGTTCGCTCTTTATGGTGATATCGCCTTTTAATAAGAAAGCAAGTTGCCTGCTTATTGATAAGCCCAGACCGGTACCTCCATATTTCCGACGCGCGGACCCGTCCGCCTGCTGAAATGCCTCGAAGATCATTCGCTGTTTTTCCAACGGGATACCAATGCCCGAGTCGGTCACCTTGAAATCAATGAAATCATCCAGTAACGGAGAACGCGCCAAAGACAGCGCGACGGATCCCGCGCCCGTGAACTTAATGGCATTCGACAGGAGATTCTTGATGATCTGCTCCAGGCGCAGTTTGTCCGTCTCTATTAGCGGCGGAACTCCATCCTCGATCCTTATGGAAAACTCGATGCGTTTTTCCCTTGCTAGCGGTTCGAAGACCATCTTCATATCCTCTGCGATCTCCTCCAATGGCACAGTCTCATACTCAAGATCCATCTTGCCCGATTCGATCTTTGACAGGTCCAGGATATCATCTATCAAAAGAAGAAGACTATTACCCGAACTCTGTATCACCCGCGAGTATTCTACCTGGTCATCCCTCAGGTTCTTATCCTGGTTCTCTCCGAGGAGACGCGATAAAAGCAAGATCGAATTAAGAGGCGTCCTCAATTCATGCGACATATTAGCCAGGAATTCGGATTTATATTTAGCACTCAATGTCAGCTCCTCCGACTTTTGCTGGATCTCGGTATTCCGGTCCAATACCAATTTATTCTTGTCTTCCAGCAGCCGCGACCTTTCCTGCAGCTCCTGGTTGGCCTCCGTCAGTTCCTCCTGTTGCACCTTCAGTTCTTCTTCGGAAGCCTGCAATTTCTCTGTCTGCGCCTCGAGTTCAGCATTCAGGTTCTCGAGTTCGCTATGCTGCGCCTGCAATTCCTCGGATTGTGCCTGCGTCTCTTCCAATAGTTCCTGCAAGCGCGCCCTGCTTTGAGATGTATTGACGGCAACGCCGATACTTTCAGATACACTCTTGAACAATTCAATCTCCCGGGGTGTGTATTCTTCCATACTGCCAAGTTCAATCACACCCTTTGTATCATTTTCAAAGACAACAGGGAAGGCTACGATATGTCTCGGCTTTATCTCCGCTGTGCCGAACGTGATAAGAAAATCTTCGGCCTCGATATTACTCACCATCACCAATTTCTTGCTTAGGGCAACCTGGCCAACAACGCCCTCTCCGCGAGCGATCTTTCTGACTTTCGCCCCGAGTTTATAAGCGTAGCCGCTCTTGAGTTCGAGTGTTAGGTCGGGACAAACCTCGTAGAATGCTCCTACCTGGCTCTTGGTGTATATGGCGAGATGATCCATCACAGTGCCCGTTAGGGTGATGATGTCTTTCTCGCCAACCATCTTTTCGCTTAGTGTGGCGATGCCGGCCTGCAGCCATTCCTTGTCGGATAAAAGTGTGAAGGAATGGTCGAGGGATATTGCCATCTTATTGAGCGATCCCGCCAGGCTCCCCAATCCATCTTTTTCGGCATTGTTCATCCTGATCTTATAGTCTCCGGCGGATATCGAACTGGCGATTCCCTGGATGATATCAATGCGATTATTGATCTCCTTGTCTTTTTCCTGCAGCTGTTCGGTCAGCCCGATCTTTTCCCTGAATCCCTCCGATACTTTCCTGTAGAAATAAAAAGTACAGAATAACGCAATGAGTGCAGCAACGATGATCAGGATGGGAGTGAAGTTGGAGAACTGGTTCAGGCTCTGCGTTCGGGTAGTAAGCAGGCGTTCTTCCGTCGCCTGCATTTCCTTTACCGTGGTGCGTGCCTTGTCCATTACCTCTTTTCCCTTCCTTAACTCTACCACATCCACCAGTTTCTTAGAGATAGACAAATCGAGGATCTTGAAACGCTCGCTCAACAACTGTCGCAAGACGGCAATATTCTTCTGCTGGGCTGGATTATCACTCGTCATGCCCTGGATGGTATCGAGCGTGCGGGTGGTAAGTTCGTAGGAGCCTTTGTATGGATCGAGGAAAGTGGAATCGCCGGTAAGCAGGTATCCACGCTGCCCCGTCTCGGCATCCTTGGCGTAAGAGATCACGTTCTCGAGTTCCTGCAATACCACCGAGGTGTGATTCACCTGGGTAGAACTGTAGATGAGGTTCCGGATGCTGATATACGAGGCAACAGATGTGGCAATGAGTATCAGCAACGATAATCCGAAGCCTAATTGTATCGAACGCATGTAGGAAGAACGCATAAGCTTTATTGATTCGTTTTATGTAATGGGATAGTGAAATAGAATGTCGCGCCTTTTCCAGGTTCGCTTTCCACACCGAAAGTGCCGTGATGGCGATGGATGATCTCCGCACAGATATACAATCCAATGCCCATGCCCTGGAAACCGGAACTGGCTTGTGGGGCACGGTAGAATTTATCGAATAATTTTTGCTGCTCTTCTTTATGAATGCCGATCCCGAAATCGGTGACCGACACGAACAACTTATCGCCTTCGATTATCCTTGTCTCCACGATGATCTCCTTCCTGTCCGGCGAATACTTTATCGCATTGTTGAAAAAATTTATCAGCACCTGTTCGATCCTCGGTTCATTGCCATGGATCGGCTGGCCCACTTCGCCGGTCCGGCTGATGGTGTAGTCGGGATAAGTATGGCTGAACATTTCTATCTGGTTGTTGACGAGGCGATCGATGTCAAATGCATTTTCCTCGAACAATAACTTGCCATTCTCCAGTTTCGATATGTCGAGCAGATCGGCAATGAGGCCGTCCAGTTTCTTTACCTGGGAAAGGGTCCGCGTAACGTAGAGAGAAAAGGGTGCATTGCCTGCGGACTCGCGCTCGAGCAATTGCAGGTAGCTCTTGATGCTGGTGAGGGGTGTCTTCAGTTCGTGGCTGGCAATGCTGATGAACTCATCCTTCTTCTCGGCAATTTGTTTCTGATCCTCGATATCGGTGAACGTGCCGGCCCATTTCACGATTTCATTATTCTCCAGTACAGGCATTACCCGCAGGAGGTGACATCTGTACACTTCACTTTTATGCCGCCGGAGGCGGATCTCCGTCTCGAACGGCTCTCTTGTCATCACTGAATTACTAATGGCTTTCTGCAGATCTATATCCTCCGGGTGAGTGGGGGGATACTCCGCGGGCGACGATGAATATTCCAGCCATTTGCTATTG
Source organism: Chitinophagaceae bacterium (assembly GCA_035488975.1). Taxonomy (GTDB): domain Bacteria; phylum Bacteroidota; class Bacteroidia; order Chitinophagales; family Chitinophagaceae; genus DATHKS01. The sequence goes on from DATHKS010000335.1 coordinate 3,173, forward strand.
GTGTATTCGAGGCCTCCGTCCGCAGTAATGGTAAAGGCGATCTGGGGAATGGATTCCAGGGTGGAATGAAGTTCCGCCGCCTTTTCGTATGCCGCCTTCTCCGCCTTCTTGCGCTGATCTATCTCCTGGAGGAGATCGAGGTGAATTTCGCTGAGCCTGCGGCTTTGTTCATAGAGGCGGTACATCGTCTTCACCTTCAACAGGAGGATATCCGAGTCGATCGGCTTGGTAATATAATCCACGCCGCCCGACGAGTAACCCTTTGTGATGTATTGTTTATCAGTATTGGCCGCGGTAAGAAATATGATGGGCGTATCCTTTGTCTTGCTGTAACCCGAGATGATACTGGCTACCTCGAACCCGTCCATATCCGGCATCTGAACATCCAGTATAATGAGGGCATAGGAATTATTCAGGATCTTCTTCAGGGCCTCTTCGCCGCCGGCGGCTGTATCCACGGGAAAGGAATGGAGGGTCAACAGCGCCTTTAGAGAATAAATATTTTCAGGCGTGTCATCGACAATTAGTATCATAATTCAAGGCTGCAAGGAAGTGATTAATAGTGGCTAAGAAGAAAATAAAATTACTGCTTTAGAGCATACAAAAATTATGCTGTTTGCAGATCCGTATTCACCGGCATGCCATCACCGCATAAAAAAAGTTGCTGAGGACACTAAAGTGAAGATTTGGTCACAGACTATATATGAAATGTAGCCGATATTGCCCACTCCGCCTATGTTTTAGAGCAGGTGGCGCTGGAATTGTCCCGGTCCGGCTTCACGGTGGGAAAATTTTTATGGATACCGGCTGCATCTACCTATGAAGGCTTCGGCGGAATGCCTACTTTTGGGTCCATGTCCCTCTTCATTTCTTCGCTTAATTCAGGAAGCAACGGCAATTGTTTTTACATCGGCAACGATAGGGAGGCAATATTGGTCGATGCCGGTATTTCCTGCCGCGAGACGGAGAAGCGTATGAAGAGGCTGGGGTTGAGCATGACGAAGGTCAGGGCCATCTTCGTTTCCCATGAACATTCCGATCATATCACGGGAATTCCTGCACTTTCCAGGAAATACCAGGTGCCGGTCTATATAACTCCGGGCACCCGGCTCGGCAGCAATATCCCG
>DATHKS010000336.1:0-5868 GCA_035488975.1 Chitinophagaceae bacterium
TAGTCCTTGCCTGGATGCAATCGCTCCATCTCATTCCCTGCCTGGACGAGTGCGCAAAGTGGCCAGAGATAAGAGAATGGCTTTTCATCCGTCGCGCGCTGGTTGGTCTCGGTGTAAAGACCGGCGCTGCTATCGTAATAATTCTTATCGATGAGGTGTTGCAGGGAGTCTGCCAGGCTGGAATAAATTGCCTGTTGCGCGCCCACATCTACATCGAAGGATAAGATGAATACTCCGAGGGCGAGAATAGTATGTGATAGAGTTTTCATATACGTAGGTTTCTATCGTGAAGTGCACAGTCACATAATCAGCTTCAGGACGAAGAATTCTATTCATGATTGACGCTTTACGATTCACGCCATCCACATTAGAGTTGAAGATACAAATTTGCTCAATAATAAAATACTAACTAATTTAGCATTTTATTATTGAGCAAATGAACACACTTTTTAATGATACTGATCTCTTCAGCTCCGGTACCTTGCGCATACATTCCTATGAAATACCCGATGCTGAGCTTAGGCTGTTTGAACATTTCTTTCCCCGCGAGGAAGCAGATGCCTTCTACAATACCTTGCTGGAAGAAACGCCCTGGAAACAGGAGACCATCGTCATTCACAATAAGGCACTTCTTACGCCCCGCCTGACGGCCTGGTATGGGCAAAGAAGATCGGGTCGGGAGCCGTTGCCATTGACCGGTGCTCTCCTGTCGATCAAGAAAAAAGTGGAAGAAGCGGTGAAGACGGAATTTAGCAGCGTACTGCTGAACTTCTACAGGGATGGACAGGATAGCGTCGCCTGGCATCGTGACATTGACCGGGAGTTTGGACCGAAGCCGGTGATTGCATCAGTAAGTTTCGGGGAGACAAGGCCCTTCCAGATACGCCATAAATTCCGGACGGACCTCGAAAGGATCGAGGTACCGTTGAACCACGGCAGTTTGTTACTGATGGGTGGACCGATGCAACATTTCTGGGAACACCGGATCCCGAAGACGACAAAGCCTATTAAGCCGAGGATCAATTTAACGTTCCGGGTTGTTGCCTGAAATACTGTGGGGAAATGATGAATGGCGAAAGCGCGGGAGGTGAACCGCGGTTCGCATTTTTCATTTTGCATCCCCTTCTTTCTTCACTCTATGCCTTGGTGCGTGGGGACACGTGGATCGTGAATCGTGAAACGTCAATCGTGAATACACTCCGCTATAAGCATATTCGAATCGACCAGGGCACGACCCTGCTCGATTCGAATATGCTCATTATAGAGTGTTGTATTCACGATTGACGTTTCACGATTCACGTTCATGGCTTCACTGCCTTGTAGATGGTGTTTAATAGAGAACTATCTCCCGTCGCATCCTGGAATAACTGCCAGACCATCACTCCGCCGGTTCGTTTCCTCGCAAGCGATACTTTGGCCTGGATGGTTGGCAACCCGTTGTAGTAGATGGCGCCGCCGCCGGATGGGTTGAGTGAGTCTTTCAGGTTGTAGCCCGGGAACCGGATGCTGATATCGCCGAAGGACATGCTCTCTCCGTAGACCGTGCCGAAGCAATATCCATAGAAGGGTAAGCCGAGATTGACATGACTGGAAGGGATGGACCGGGTGACCGTCCAGTAGTCGAGGTCTTCCACGGCCTTCGCATAGGTGGAATGCGGTCCGGGCTTCTCCGGTCGCCAGGGGCCTGTCTGATCATACGACATGATATTGATGAAATCGAATTTTGCAAGCGCCGCATCCGTGATAGTGTTTCCGTTCCAGGTGGCAACGGCGGCCGTCATCAACTTTCCCTGTTTCTTCAACGCAGCGGAAAGTTCAGAGACGAACGGTTCATAATTCTTATCAATGGCATCGCCTTCGAGGTCTACATCAATACCATCGAGATGATGAGAGCTGACAAACTTAACAAGATTCATAATGAAGCCCGCACGGTAAGGAGCTGAAAGCAGCCGCATATATTCAGGGTGAGGCGAACCTCCCCCAATCGAGGCCAAGACCTTGACCGGGTAACGATGGGAGGCTGCGACCAATGTATCGAAGCCGGAGGGCGCGACCAGTTTGCCGGAGCTATCGGGATTGACGAAGGCGATATTCAAATGCGTTATCTTATCGAAGGAGATCTTCGTAAGATCCGGCGTATCGCCCCAGGCATGTACGTAGCCGATGATGCGGAATTGGGCGGAACAAACAGAAATTTCAATAAGAAATACTACCAGGAAGCTAAAAAGTTTAACATTCTTCATCGACGTTAAATTTTGTGCGAGATATTTGCCCTGTTTTTCGTTCGCTTCGGAATTTCTAACAACTTACGCCTTGGTGTCGCCTCACGCACCAACATCTTTGAAACTCTTCCCCAAAATAAGATAAAAAACTAAGTTCCTAATCCATCTTACCCAAACGGAAAATATAAATTTCCCTTTTTCTTCTGGAACAATATGACGAGAGTGTTGGCGCGTGAGGCGACACCGGGGCGTAAAATCGTGAGTCGTCAATCGTGAATAGCGGCAGCTTGACAGAGGCTTATTGATACAATGACGTTGACTGGAGGCTGGTAAGTGGGGCTTCAATTCACGATTCATGACTCACGATTCACGATTGATGTTATCGATTGACGCTGGTAAGTACGCAACATCACTTTCCCAACGAGAGATAATGCTCCCGCATCTTCTTATCCAAATGTTCTATCGCATATCGAAGGAAGACCCTCGGCATCGTCGCCGCATGTTTATCGAGAAATTGCAGGAGCCTGGGTCGATCGTGCTTGCCAGCCTCACGTAACCAGCCGCCCGCGGCCTTGTGAATGAGATCATGTTTATCCTTCACCAATAGCTCCGCAATCCTGAAGGTATCGGAGTACTCACCCTGACGGATGAAATAGGCCGTACTTACTATAGCCGTTCGCCGCTCCCAGACGTTCTTCGAACGCGCCAGCTTATAGAGGAGTTGACGCGGCTTATCGAACAGGTATCCGCCGACAACATGCGGTGCACTCACGTCCACCAGGTCCCAATTGTTGATGCCGTCAATGCATTTGAAATAAAGATCGAACAATTCCTTGCGCCGTTCCGGCGTGGTCTTCTTACTCCTCGCCTGCTTATCCATTATACTCAGTCCGCCGATGCGTATCTCATGAATGGGGTTCTTCAACAGCCTGGCTATCTCGGCGGGCTTCATATCGATGAATTCCTTTGCCAGGGCAAAGACCTGCCCCATGCGCACTCCCATGAAAATATCATCTTCGGCATACTCGCCTGCACCCATTTTAAAATATCCCTGCAGCTTCTTCGCTTCCGCTGCAGAGCGATGTTTTTCGAGACGCTGCACGAATGCCGCGGCAGTCTTTGTTTCGCCTGTCCTGGAAGGAATCGGTTTCGGCATAAGCAATTATTTTTTTGCGTGGGCTTTTTGTTCATTTTCCCTCATCCTGGCCTTCACGATGGTCTTGATGAGAGACACGGGCAAGGCTGCTCCAACGGAAAAATGCAGCGTAGCCCCCGATACTCTCACTCCCTTTAATTCCGTCTTCATCTTCTTTACGAGCGAGGGACTCATCGTGTACAGGCTGCAATGGTCCTTTGTGATGCCGAGACCTACAAGCATGTAATGATATTTAAAACAAGGTACCTGGTAGCTGATGGATTCGACGGCATCCGGGGCCAATGAAAGGATGATGGACCGCAGTGGCACCAGCATTGCACGCAACTCCTCCGGCTGCATGGCCAGGTATTCGTCGAAGTTCTTTGGGGAAATATAGGTTGCGCCTGTATTCTTCATACGTTTTTTGTTACTGAAAATACAAAAATCGTGACGAATGTGAATCCTCAACGTCAATCGTGAAACGTCAATCGTCAACGTGAATCGTGAGTCGTGAGTCGTCAATCGTGAATACAACACTCTGTAATGAGAATATTCGAATCGACCAGGACAGGACCTTACTCGATTCGAATATTCCCATAGCGGAGTGTATTCACGATTGACGACTCACGATTCACGTTGACGATTCACGATTGACGATTCACGCGGATCACACCCCATTAAATATACTAAACCCTCCATCCACCTTATCCGTCGAGAACAGCCACTTCATCAGCCTTTATCGTATGCCTCCTGCAGGGATCGTATGTCGATCTTATCCATCGTCAGCATAGCATCCATTACGCTCTTCGCTTTGCGGGGATCCTTGTCGCCCATCAACCTGCCCAGCGCCGATGGAATGATCTGCCAGGATAGTCCGTATTTATCCTTCAGCCAGCCGCATCTCGACTTCTGCCCGCCCGCGGAGAGCTTTTCCCAAAATTCATCCACCTCTTCCTGCGTCTCGCAGTTCACGAAGAGGGAGATAGCCTCCGTGAACTTGAACATGGGTCCGCCATTGAGCGCCATGAAGCGCTGCCCTTCCAGTTCGAACGTCGCGCTCATCATCTTTTGCTCCGGTCCAAAACGGCTAATGTGGTGAATCTTCGATTTCTTGAAAATGGAAGAATAGAAATTCATTGCTTCCTCCGCGTTACCATCGAACCAGAGAAACGGTGTGATCTTTTCCATGAAGTGTTTTTTTTAATGACGGTTATTTTAATTTGCTGAGAACAATATCGAGCTTTTCGTGACCCTGGGTAATGCCGCTTTCCATTCCGCTGCTTACCATGCCGTCGCGGTCCTGGACCGACTGGTATACGGCCTGGATGGTGACCCGCGTCCTTCCACCCGGCAATTCCTCGAAGCGTTGCGTGTCGAATTCCACATGTCCTTTTTCCGGGAGGCCCTCGAACTCGAAAGTGCCGATGATGCGTTCCGGTGCCAATACCTCGTGGTACACGCCATGAAATGCATAGCTGTTGCCGTCCTTATCAGTGCTGATATGACGGTAGGATCCGCCGGTGTTCGCCTCGAATTTCTCCATCACCAACGTGAAGCCATCGGGCCCCAGCCATTGGCTATAGATCTTCGCATCGGTATGTGCCTTGAAGACGAGTTCCCGCGGATAATCGAATTCACGGATGATAAAGAGTTCCTGTTTGCCTGGCTCGGCAATGATCCTGGTTTGATTCTTTGACATATTGTAAGGTTTCTATTACGAAATTCTTTCGTGTAATGCTGGTTCAATGCAGGAACCACGAAGACACGAAGGCACTAAGGAATACAAGAAGGCAATTTGATAATATGGCAATTTAGTAATTTGATAATGGGGCGTGTTATGCGAGGCTTCTGTATTTCTTCGTGCCTTAGTGACTTAGTAGTTCCTGTATTGATTACAATACTTATACCTCACTCCACTCCGCCTCAATTACTTCCTCTTTACCTTCCTCCCGCTCTTCGCCATTTTCTCCAAGATCCCATCCAGCCTATCATGTCGGTCTGCCCATAGCTTCCGGTATTTCCCGACCCAGTCGGATACTTCTGTCAACTGGTGAAGCGTAGCCTCGCAATATCTTTCTCGGCCCTGTTGACGGATCATGATGAGCCCGCATTCCGTAAGTATCTTGATATGTTGAGATATCGCGGGACGGCTCATCTTGAAATTCTCCGCAATCGAATTAAGGTTCAGGGATTGATAGGCTATAAGATTGATGATCTCTCTTCTCGTTGGGTCGGCAATGGCCTGGAACACGTCTCTTCTCATCCTTATCGGTATTATGTAAGTGAATGCTTACACGAATTTATATGTAAGCATTTACTTACGCAAATTTATTTTTGCCCGTGCCGTTGTCGCCGGTTAAAGGACAAAATTGCCGAGTTTATTTACCTTCGGTGGTTGACACCTGGTTGACACCTGGTTGACACCTGGTTGACACCTGGTTGACACCTGGTTGACACCTGGTTGACACCTGGTTGACACCTGGTTGACACCCGGTTGACGATATTTTTATG
>DATHKS010000337.1:0-8473 GCA_035488975.1 Chitinophagaceae bacterium
AAGCAGCCATTCCTCCCCCACCTTTTCTACGTCCTCATCCGTCCGGCACTTCGCTATCTCGTTTGAAAGATCGTCCGGCAGATCGATATAGAATGTCTTGGGCAGCATTGTCAATTGCTTCTTGTTGTAGATCGGCTTCAGCCCCGGAACAATAGGCACCGTGATGCCCGCCTCCCTGCAATTCTTTACAAAGTCGTAGTACTTTTGATTGTCGAAGAACATCTGCGTTACGATGTATTCGGCGCCCGCGTCCACCTTTGCTTTCAGGTAGCGAAGATCCATATCCTTATTCGGCGACTCGAAATGCTTCTCGGGGTAACCGGCCACACCAATGCAGAAATCCGTCTTCTGTGTTCCTTTCAAATCCTCTTCGAGATAGATCCCCGCATTGAGGTTCATTACCTGTTTCAGGAGATCGCTCGCATAGCGGTGACCACCCGGCTCCGGTTCGAAGGCCGTTTCATTCTTCGCCGCATCGCCGCGAAGAACCAGCACATTATCGATGCCGAGATACCTCAGGTTAATGAGAGCATCTTCCGTTTCGTTCACGCTGAAGCCTCCGCAGATCAGGTGTGGCACCGTATCCACATTGTACTTGTTCATGATAGAAGCGCATATGCTCTCGGTCCCGGGTCGTTTACGCACGATCACTTTCTCGAAACTACCGTCCGCCCTCTTCTTGAAGACATGCTCACTGCGGTGATAGGTCACATTGATAAAGGCTGGATTGAACTCCATTAAAGGGTCGAGATGTTTATACAACGCCTCGATGCCCTTGCCTTTCAATGGCGGCAGGACCTCGAAGGATACAAGCGTTCCAACGGCCTGGTTGATATGGTCGATTACTTTCATGGGTTGCAAAAATAAGGCACAATTTGGCAATTTGATAATTTGGTAATTTGTTAACTAACCAATGTGCCAATTAGCCAATTTGTAAATGTGCCAATGATCCTTATTCGTAATGTCATTACGAGTCGTAGCACGCCTAATTTGCACATTGGCACATTTGCAAATTGGCTAATTGGGCATTTCCTAATGCCTTATTTTTGTAGAATGTCTATCACCATCCACGCACGTGATCTCGTCAAGCGCTATGGCAGCCGCACGGTTGTCAACCATGTCAGCTTCGAGGTGAACCAGGGGGAGATCGTCGGTCTGCTCGGGCCCAATGGCGCCGGCAAGACTACTTCCTTCTACCAGGTTGTGGGCCTCATCCGTCCCGATGAGGGTTCCGTTTTCTTAAACGAACAGGACATCACATCGCTGCCCATGTATAAAAGGGCGAAGATGGGCATTGGCTATTTGCCACAGGAGGCATCCGTATTCCGTAAACTAAGCGTGGAGGATAATATCGCTGCAGTATTGGAAATGACATCGCTTTCCCGAAAGGAACAAAAAGTAAAGCTCGAATCGCTGCTGGATGAGTTTCACCTGCACCATGTGAGAAAGAGCAATGGCGATGTATTGAGCGGTGGCGAGCGGAGAAGGACCGAGATTGCCCGCGCATTGGCCGTGGATCCGAAGTTCATCCTCCTCGATGAACCGTTTGCCGGTATCGATCCCATCGCCGTGGAGGATATCCAGGCAATCGTGGCAAAGCTTAAGTATAAGAACATCGGTATCCTCATTACCGATCATAATGTGACAGAGACTCTGTCTATCTGCGACAGGGCCTACCTGCTCATAGAAGGCAAGATATTCAAACACGGAACGGCGGAAGAACTTGCTGCCGATGAAAAAGTACGGAATCTCTATTTGGGCCGGAACTTCGTGTTGAAAAGGAAGGATTATTTGTATGATGAATTGCATAAGACTAATTAGCCAATGTGCCAATTAGTAAATGTGCAAATTAGGCGTGCTACGATTTGTAATGACATTACGAATGAGGATCATTGGCACATTTGCAAATTGACTAATTGGCACATTTACTAATTGGCTAATTGTTTTCTTTCTATCTTGCTGTTACCAATGAGCCTCCTCAGTCCCGCCATATCATCTCTCGCGCGTATGCGTCTCTGGCGCATCGAGGCCTGGAAGAATAATCCACTGGACGCACAACGCGAAGTATTACAGGACCTGGTCACTTCGGCCCAATACACCGAGTTTGGACGGAAGTACGGTTTCAATGAACTCTTCAATGTAAAGGCCTTCAAACAGGCTGTGCCGGTACATGAGTACGACGATCTCAAGCCCTATATCGAACGCATCATGCAGGGAGAACAGAATATACTCTGGAATACCCCGGTCTATTGGTTCGCCAAAAGCAGCGGCACCACCACCGATAAGAGCAAGTTCATTCCCATCAGCGAGGAGAGTCTCGAAGATTGCCATTTCAAGGCCGCGAAGGATGTGCTTACCATGTATTACCAGTTCAATCCCGATTCCGAATTGCTCACCGGCAAGGGACTCGTATTGGGAGGCAGCCACAATATCAATCCGATGAATACGGAGGCGCAGTATGGCGACCTTAGCGCCGTGCTTCTGCAAAACACACCTTTCTGGGGACATTGGCTGCGGACGCCGGACCTTAGCATCGCCCTCATGGATGAATGGGAATCGAAGATCGAACGCCTGGCCGAGAGTACTATCAAGGAGAACGTAACCTCCATCTCCGGCGTCCCTACCTGGACCATCGTTCTCTTCAAACGCATACTGGAAATGACCGGCAAAAAGACCATGGCGGAAGTATGGCCGTCTCTCGAATTGTATATGCATGGCGGCGTATCCTTCACGCCTTATAAGGATCAATTCCAGAAACTCATCGGCAAGCAGATCAACTACCTTGAAATGTACAATGCCAGCGAGGGCTTCTTTGCTGCGCAGGAAAGTCCGCGGGATGATGGCATGTTGCTTTTCACCGATCACGGCATCTTCATGGAGTTCATGCCGGTGGGTGAATATGGAAAAAAGCATCCGCAGACCGTAAGCCTCCAGGATGTGGAGATCGGTAGGAATTATGCACTCATTATAAGTACGAATGGAGGCCTATGGCGATATCTCGTTGGCGATACCATCGTGTTCACCTCGCTGCAGCCCTACCGGATCAAGGTATCTGGAAGACTGAAGCACTATATGAACGCGTTCGGGGAAGAAGTGATCGTAGATAATGCGGACAAGGCCATAGCAATAGCCGCCGAGAAATCCGGAGTGGTAGTGAACGACTATACCGCGGCCCCCATCTATTTCTCCGAGAAAGCAAATGGCGCCCATGAGTGGCTCATCGAATTCGAGAAGGACCCCGAGGACATGGATAGTTTCATCCGTGAACTCGATCTGGCCCTGAAGAATATCAATAGCGATTACGAAGCGAAGCGTCATAAGGATATCGCCCTTGGCCGTCCTATTGTTCATGCACTATCGAAGGGCATCTTCAATCAATGGCTCCATAGCAAGGGCAAACTCGGCGGCCAGCATAAGGTACCGAGATTGAGTAATGAGAGGAAATGGCTGGAGGAGATACTTTCCATTGCGTGATACTCAATTTGATAATTTGGCAATTTGATAATGTGCCAATTGTGCGTGATATGCGAAGCATTTATCGTTCTGATTATGGTTTATTATTCAAAATGTATTTCTTTGTGTTCCTTCGTGCCCTTGTGCCTTCGTGGTTCAAAAAATAAATTTAAGTATGAAATTACTCGACAAAAAAACCGCCATCATTACCGGCGCAGCCCGCGGCATCGGTGAAGGCATCGCTCTTAAATTCGCCGAACACGGCGCCAATATCGCCTTCAGTTATATCAGCGATAGCAGTGCCGAAAAGGCCGCTGCCCTCGAGAGCCGCCTTTCCGCCCTCGGCGTAAAAGCCAGGGCCTATAAGAGCAATGCCGGCGACTTTGCCCAGTGCGAGAGTTTTGTGAACGATGTCCTGAAAGAATTCGGCTCCGTCGATGTCTGCGTCAACAATGCCGGCATCTCCAGGGATAACCTCTTGCTTCGTATGACACCCGAACAATGGGATGATGTGATACGCATCAACCTCAATAGCGTGTTCTACATGACCAAGCAAGTCATACGTCCTATGATGAAGGCGCGCAATGGCAGCATCATCAACATGAGTTCCATCATCGGTGAAATGGGCAATGCGGGTCAAAGCAGTTATGCAGCCTCCAAGGCCGGTATCATCGGCTTCACGAAGAGCGTGGCCAAGGAACTGGGCAGCCGGAATATCCGCTGCAATGCCATCGCACCCGGTTTTGTGGAGACGGATATGACCGCCTATCTCAAAGAAGGCGAGGCGGGAGAAAAATACAAATCCGGTATACCGCTCGGTCGCTTTGCCTCCACCGAAGACATTGCCAATGCAGCGCTATTTCTTGCATCGGATATGGGAGCATATATCACCGGTCAAACGCTCAGCGTGTGTGGAGGATTGAATATCTAATGTTGGGATCCGGCCGGGCCGGGATGCATTCTTTGCAGCTTTATCAGCTTCGCATATTTCTGGAAATGATACCTGGATTGATTCACGGCTATCACCCAGCCATAGTATCCACTCAGGAAACCCGCACGAAGAAGATAGTCGTTGATAAAGAACCAGGCCGGGCTCGCGAATGCCTTTAGCCAATTCGTTCTCTTGCCCCGCTCGTAGAGTGATCTTGCCGCTATCGAACTGAAATTATCGTTCCGTTTTACGTGTTCCCCGATCGTCTTGCAGATATAGTGGAGGATATCTCCCTTCAGGTGAACGACCTTTATTCCCGTGTCGACCGTTATTGTATCGTGTGGGTCCACACCATCCCAGCGTGCGATGCGCCTGTCAAATAGCCGCAGCTTGGGTTCGGGATACCAGGAACCATGGCGAATGAATTTCCCACAATAGTTAGCACACCTGTTCATCTTATAGGCACTGGCCGAGAAGTTAGGCTTCTCCTTTGCAATCGAGTGTCTCAGGACATCATCCAGCGCCTCGTCTGCATCCAGGCTCAACACAAAATCGTTGGAGGCGAATTCGAGGGCCTTATTCTTCTGGGCAACATACCCCGCAAATGCCTGTTGATGGATGATGGCCCCCATCTCCCGCGCGATCTTCACTGTATTGTCCGTCGAGAAAGAATCGAGCACGATTATTTCATCCGCCAGTTCCCTGACCGATTCAATGCAACGACCGATATTCCGCTCCTCGTTAAATGTTATGATAACAACTGACAATAACCCCATTCCTCTATTTTATAGATATCACTATTCTGTAACATTAATTGTACCGGTAAATATTTTTACTTGTTTCCGGCCCGGCAAAATTACCTTTACCAGCTAGAATCGTTTTCATGAAACAAAGAGACCCGCTATTCTCCTCTCTCTTCCTGCTCTTCCTGCTATTTATCGCCTCCTTCTTCATTCCTTTTCCTGTTGTCCTCAACGTGATTGCCATGGGCCTGCTCGTAGTTGGCGCCCTTCTTTACGGGAAGCCAGCGGAGAAGATCCAGCTGCTGAAAGAGAGAAAGCATATCTGGTTCATGCTCGCCTTTGCCGCAATGCTGCTGGTCAGCTTTCTCTTATCGTCCAATCACGCCTCGGGGTTGCGGGCCCTGCAACTTCGAATACCATTATTATTATTTCCTCTTAGTGTAGGTCTCCTAAGGCTGCGCCGGGTGCAGCGAAATAATATTCTTCTGTCCATGGCCATCATCGTCACGCTCGCCTGCCTCGCCTGCCTGTGCCGAAGTGTCTACCTCTATCAAAAAGATCACAACGAGGCCTTGCTCTATAATGATTCTCTTTCCTCGCTGATCGGTCAGCAATCCATTTACACTTCCATCCTGGTCAACCTCTCTATCTATATCTTCGGCTGGTTCCTTTTCTATGTGGCTTCATCCACCTGGAAAAAAATCCTGCTCTTCCTGGCCATACTGTTTCTCTTTGTGATCAGCTATTTACTGGCCAGCCGGAATATGATGCTCATCCTCTATGCCACCACCATTCTCTTCGCATTCTATTCCATCATCAGGAAAAGAAGATACCTCGAGGGCGTCACTTTACTGGTCGCGCTGTTCATTGTCGGCTTCCTGTTCTATAAGTTCTTCCCGAAAACGATCAACCGTTTCAGGGAACTCGCCTATACTCAATTCAGCTACAATAGCCAGGGCAGGGAAAGCCACTATGCCGGTGTTCTCGAGGCCGATCAATGGAATGGCGCCAACTTCAGGCTGGCGGCCTGGCATTGCGGCCTGGAATTATTCAAAGAGCACCCGGTGTTTGGCGTTGGTCTCGGCGATAAGAAAGACGAATTGTTTAAGAAGTATGAGCAGAAACAATTCCAGTTTGCCATCACCACCCGGAAAAACGTACATAACAACTATCTTGACATTCTCTTCAGCCTCGGCGTTGCAGGGCTCATCCTGTTTATACTTGGTTGGGTTATTTTGCCTTTCATCCGTTTGGCAAAATCCCGCGACGGCCTCGGTATTCTAATACTTCTCACGTTTGCACTGGCGATGTTGACAGAGAATTATTTTGACCGGGGTATTGGGGCAATGCTTTTCGGATTCTTCATCCCGTTCCTTCTTGCAGAAAGAACCAGGGAGAATTAGCAACCCACGCCCTCAATTATTATCCTTCATATACAACTCCACCGCCTTGTTCGTATCGCCAAAATATTCTATTTGCCCATTTTTCATATAGGCAGCGCGTTTGCAATACTGTTTGATCACCTGCATCCCATGACTTACCAGCACCACCGTTTTGCCCTTGATCCATGAGCTCTCGAAGACCTGGATAGCCTTTGCTTGGAATTTCATGTCTCCAACAGCGAAGATCTCATCAAGAAACATGATATCTGCGCCTGCATTTACCGCTATGGAAAATCCTAATCGTGCTACCATCCCCGACGAAAAATACTTGATCTTACTATCTATAAATCCTTCCAGTTCGGCAAACGAAACAATCTGGTCGAAGATGGCGTCAACCTCCTTAATTTTCAGTCCGAGAACCGAAGCGGAGACATAAATATTCTCCCGTGCAGTAAGCTCGTGGCTCATTCCAACACCCAGGTTCATCAACATAGTCGTGCCGTTTATCTTCACAAATCCGGTATCGGTAGGATAAACACCTGCCAGTAGCTTTACAAGAGTAGACTTTCCACACCCGTTACGTCCGATAAGTCCAATGCATTCACCTTTCTCTATTTCAATTGAGGTAAGCTTAAGAGCCTCTACACGTTTTGTCCGGGGAGGGTTAAACAAATTGAAAAGACGATGCTTCACCGTATTATGGCTGTCTTCAGATATCGTAAATGTCTTACTGATATTTTTAGCCGTCAATGCAATATTAGATTCCATTTGCTTTTTGTTATAATTTTTCAGCAGCCTTCGACCCAAGCTTATTTAATGTTATGATGCCAATACCAAGCAGTATAAGGGCGTATGCCCAATCCCAAAGAAATAACTGTGTGTCTGGAGGCTTACCATCCATCATCACTATTCTTCCATTGATGATGATGCCAGCTATCGGGTTGCCCAAGTCGAAGGATGGCAACGCCTGCCGGAACGTTTTTAAGTTGTAAAAAATCGGTGACAGGAAAAAGAGAAAGGTGGTAAAAACCATCCATATCTGGGTAATGTCCTTTGCGATGATATAGATATTGGAAAGTATTAATGAAATACCCAGGGAAAGGATAAAGAGATTAAGGAAGAGCAGGATGATCCAAAAATTATTCCATGACAAGCCGTTTGAATTCTTTTCAATCACATTGTAAAAAACAAGAAACATTACAAAATTGAAAAAGAACCCTATCGCATTACTCATCAAAGTGGAAATATAAATTTCCAGCTTGTTCATATTACTGTACTCGTATAGGTATTTCTTCGCGCTTAAAATTTGTATCGTGCCGGTCGTCGATTCAACAAAGAAATTCCATGTTATTAAGCCGATAAAAAGAAATGAGGCAAATGATGGAACATCGGATTTTAACACAATTTTGAATACCACATAATAAATGCCGATATCCATGATCGGTTTCAACAACGCCCAAAAAAGGCCGAGCTTGTTTTCGTAGTAACGCAACTTAAATTCAATCTTTGCCAGCAGCCAAAGCCTCTCCAACTTATTCGATCGTCCGAACCAATCTTTCACAATTCTGATTAACATAAATTTATTTATTGAAAACTCTATAAATTTTATATGCAATTGTTTTGACGTGCCTGTTCTTCTTTACCAGGGATATGACCATCCTCGAAAGCCGTCCACCAAATGGCACCTTGTCTAAAAGGTCATAATCGAGAGTCGGGTTATCGAGGTTGATGGCAGGCCCATTTGCATTCAACAGGTTGAAAAGGCTGGACGCAAATTTAGCATAAAAGGCCTTGTTTTTGTTTGCGATATACTCCTGCAATACCAACTTTTGTGCCCTATTAACAGACCTTATCATAGAGTTATGACGAACCCGGTAATAAAACATTGTTTCCGGGAACACCACGCCATTAAATCCTTTTGAAACAAGCGAAATAACGCTGTCGTAGTCCTCAAGCCCCTTGAA
>DATHKS010000338.1:0-3529 GCA_035488975.1 Chitinophagaceae bacterium
GGTCACTTTGATCTGGCCCGGGAAGGTCATCTCGGTCTGGATCTTCTGAGCTATTTCAAAAGATAATTTCTCTGAATCCCCATCGGTTACCTTGTCCGATTCAACGATCACGCGCAGTTCACGTCCCGCCTGGATCGCATAGGCCTTTTCCACGCCGGGATAGGCCATTGCCAGGTTTTCAAGGTCCTTGATGCGCTGGATATATTGCTGCATGATCTCGCGCCTTGCGCCCGGCCTTGCCCCGCTGATGGCATCGCAGGCCTGGACGATCGGTGAGATCACATATTGCATTTCCATTTCATCGTGGTGGGCGCCGATGGCATTCACCACGGCCGGGTTCTCACCATATTTCTCCGCGAGCTTGGCTCCAAGCAACGCGTGGCTCAATTCGCTTTCCTCATCGGGGACCTTACCAATATCATGCAGAAGGCCCGCTCTCTTCGCGAGTTTAGCATTCAATCCCAATTCAGCCGCCATGGTAGCGCAGAGGTTTGCCGTTTCCCTGCTATGCATGAGGAGGTTCTGACCATAGGAGGAGCGGAAACGCATCCGGCCAACCATCCTCACCAATTCTTTATGCAGACCATGAATACCGAGTTCGATCACCGTTCTTTCACCGATCTCCATCACCTGGTCCTCGATCTGCTTCCTCGTCTTCTCTACCACTTCCTCGATACGTGCCGGGTGAATACGTCCGTCCGTAACAAGTCTTTGAAGACTCAACCTGGCTATCTCGCGACGCAAGGGATCGAAACTGGAAAGAAGGATGGCCTCTGGAGTATCGTCTACGATAAGATCCACGCCTGTGGCGGCTTCCAGCGCCCTGATGTTACGTCCTTCACGACCGATGATCTGTCCTTTTATTTCATCGCTTTCGAGATTGAATACAGTAATGGAATTCTCGATGGCCTGTTCAGCCGCGGTTCGCTGTATGGTCTGAATTATTATTTTCCGGGCTTCCTTATTAGCCTTTTGCTTGGCATCGTCGATGATCTCCTGTTGTATCGCGAGCGCCTGTGTATGGGCTTCGCTCTTCAGGCTTTCCACCAGTTGGTTCCTGGCTTCATCGGCCGAGAGGCCCGCTATCTTCTCTAGCCGGCGGATATGCTCTTCCTGGTGTTTCTCCAGTTCGGTACGCTTGATATTGACGAGGTCGATCTGGCGGTTCAGGGTCTCCTTGATCGCTTCATTGTCTTTGACCTGCTTCTCAATACCGCTTTCCTTCTGGTTAACGGATTGCTCCTTCTGGCGGAGACGGTTCTCTACATCGTTGATCTTACGATTACGATCGTTGGCCTCTTTTTCGTGAGCCGATTTAAGCTGTACGAATTTCTCCTTTGCTTCCAGTTCCTTTTCCTTGCGGATGGTCTCTGCCCGTAGTTCTGCCTCCCTTAATATTGTCTGTGATTGTTGTTCGGCTTCCTCTAATTTCTTCGCGGTATTCTTGGCAAAAATGAGTCTACCCAGTATAAGGCCCACTACAAGGGCTACGGCTCCAATGATGATCGATACTATATTCGGATCCATGAATCAGTTGTTTAATGTGTTCCAAAATCATATGGTTTCTTCTGCAAATCAATTACCTGCAGATATCCCGCCGGGAGGCGGGACAATGGGCGAAGATACAAAACAGGCTCAATTGGCCAATTTGATAATTTGAGAAACTGCTGTAAAGCCTGCAGATTTGATCAATTCTGCGGCCACATTGGGAAATTATCGCCTTGCGTGAAGAATTTTGAGAGTGTAATGGACTCCTGTCACGACATGGGATGGGCAATTCATGATTTTTCCATCGTGCCGTCGAGCAATCGCTCGATCGCCGTCAACCGGTCGGCAAGCGCCTCCTCCTGGATATCGGCTTTTCCGGCTGCCTGCTGTTCGGTAGCGAGCCAGACAAGCACCATGGCGATATAATCCTGCATGTCCTTACCCGCAAACTGGGTCTTGTATTCTATGACCTTGTCATTAATGGTTTTCACCGTCCGGCGCACCACCTCCTCGTCCTTTGGATTGATCTTTATCCGGTAACTCCGGTCACCGATGACTACTGAAGCTGCAATTAATTGATCCATAGCTTGTTTTTTTGAAAAACAGTTCTTAAATTAGTCTCCCCTTATCCCGCTGTAACCCGTTCCCCTGCTGAAATCCACGCCATCCCCTCTCTGCGAAAACGCTTAACCGCCAAAACACGCAACACTATGTTCGCTAAAATGAAATCATCAATGTTTATTGATGCCCTGCAATTTGAATTGACGGCAATCAAAGGTAAATATCTTAAAGGAGTTTTGCGGGACGACAAGGGAAGTGTATGCAGCATCCTCGAACGAAATGTTTCCAACGAAGAAGAACAATTCACCTGGCCCGGATTGAATGATCTTCCATACGGAAAGTACACACTCGAACTTTCGCAGGAAGGCGAAGACGAAATGAAAATGAACCTTGTGAAAAGGGTCTGATCATCGTCACAAAAGAAACAACCACACTCCCGTTTTCTCATTCACTCAGCATGGCAATACACCTGTCGATCTCCTTCAGGTAAGTGCTGATACGCTTCTCAAATTTTTTCTTATCCTCCTCCGTCATTTCACCGGCACTGAATTTCAGGATATCCGCTTTTTCCTTCAGGCCGTCGATCTCCGCCTGGTAACCGTTTACCTTTCCATGTATCTCGTCGAGACTTTGCTTCAGGGAAAGATTCTCCTTCTGTAATCCGGCATGCTGTTTCAATAACAGCTGAAGCTTGTCCTGGATGTTTTTCAATTTCAGTTCTGTCGCTGTCATGTCTGGAAAGATTATTTTCTTATTTCCGCCTGTACATCTTTTTCCAAGGCCGTCATGATCTTGCTCATCCAGCCATCGATCTCTTTATCCGTTAGTGTCTTCTCTTCGTCGAGGAAGGTGAAGCTCACTGCCATTGATTTCTTGCCGGGTCCCAGCTTCTCGCTCTCGAAGATGTCGAATAAACGCACTTCGCGGAGCTGTTGCAGCCTGATCTTCTTCACTGCGCGCTCCACTTCTTCGTAATGGAGCTGCATCCCCACTACAAGCGCGAGGTCGCGCTGGACGGCGGGAAATTTCGGGATCTCCTGTATCACCTGTTTCGCGTTCGATGCAATTACCGAAAGAAGTGTCCAGTCCAGGTCAGCAAAGAACACCGGTTGTTTTATCTCGAAACGTGTCAATGTTTTCTTATTGACCGTGCCGGCCTGCAGTACGATCTTGTCTTTTATCTTTCCAAGCAACCCATTGTCGAGCTTGGGATGCGGTATCAATTCAAATGAATCCGCCTGGCTTCCCAGCAGGTGCAAGATTTTTGCCACAATTCCTTTCAGCACATAAAAATCTGCGCCGGATGCCTTGGTTCGCCAACCATCTTCGGAATTCTTGCCGGTGATATATAAACAAAGATGCTCCGGCTCGCTGTATTTTCCGGGCCCGGAAGTGGAATAGGTGCGGCCGAATTCGAAAAAGCGCAGGTCATTATTTTTCCTGTTGAGATTATGTGCGATAGCCTCCAGTCCTGTTTCCA
>DATHKS010000339.1:0-2730 GCA_035488975.1 Chitinophagaceae bacterium
TTATCTATTGCCGGCTCGGTGGTCTTGCCCGCCGTGAAAGTGGACATGATGAAAGAGCCTCCATTCTTCAATGGTGAAAAGCGGCTGCTTGCTCCATAGGTCAGCCCCGTATTTACTCTCAGCTCATCGTTAAGCATCGAGGTGAATCGTCCGCCAAATAAGGTATTGATAACGTCGACGGCAACATAGTCCGGGTTGTTCCGTGCAATGCCCGGCGCGCCGATCATGAATGTGGTTTCCTTTGCATCGTCCTTATTTACCAGTAATACGCGGTTGCCCGTTGGCTTCGTCAATGGTTTCGACGCAAGCCCGGCGTTGAGTTGCTTGCCGGACTTCCATCCCGAAAGCAACTTAGTGATCATCGCCTTCATCTCGGATGGGTTGAAGTCGCCCACAATGGAAATGGCCGCCCCATTGGGAATATAATTCTCCTGGTAAAACTTTCTGGCATCGGCTGCTGTAAGGCCAGATACCGAACTGATTGTTCCGCTGATGATATTTCCATAGACATGATCGCCATAGAGGAGCTTGTCGAAATAGGAACCGATCACCGACCTCGGGCTTTCCTTCGCCTGTCCCAACCGGACAAGCGTCCGCTTCTTCTCCTTTGCGAATTCCGTGGTATCGAAGACCGGCGCCGTAAGGAGTTCGGTGATGATGCCCAGCACCTTTTCCTTATCCTTCGAGGCGAATTCGGCCGACAGGCCGCTGGATTCCTTGGAGGCGAACGTGACCACATTTGCGGCAATGAAATCAAGCTCTTCATCCAGTTTGCTCTTCGAATAATTTTTCGTTCCGTGCTTCAGTGCCGTTGCCGTGAGAGAGGCGAGACCCGCCTTTTCCCCGTCATAGATCGCACCCGCGGGCAGTACTGCCGAGACATCGATCACCGGCACATCGTGCTGCTCCATCAGGTACACGGTGAGCCCGTTCTTCAGGGTAAATTTCTGGAAGGCTGGTAGTTTATAGTCCTGCGACGTCCCTGCTAATGCAGAGAGAAGTAAGAAGCAGAAAATAATATATCGTACTGGTTTCATTCTTTTTCTTTTTGGTGTGGGTTGTGAATGTCTGTTATTATTCGTCCGTCTTCGACTTGAGAATACCGACTGTGCGGGTGTTCGTAGTGAAGTACTTTATAGCTGCATTACGGATATCCTCCGCGGTCACCTTATTGTATTCCGCCGGGGCGTCGAACATCTTGCGGTAGTCGCCGAAGAACACTTCGTAGGTACCAATATTGTTCGATTTGCCATTGATCGTTCCTACCTGTTGGTAAAACTCCAGCAGCTTCTGGTTCTTGACCTTCTGCAGTTCTCTTTCCGTTATGCCATCCTTCTTTATCTTATTTATCTCGCTGTAGATCGCCTGCTCCACGTCCAATTCATTCACGCCCTTGTTGGCAATGGCATAGAAACCGAACAGGGTGGGGTCGAAGCTTTCGCCATAACTGGTGAACACGGAAGTAGCCAACTGCTTCCCATCCACGAGGGATGAATAGAGGCGCGATGACTTCCCGCTGCTAAGGATATCGCTGAGAAGGGAGAGGGCGTAATAGTCGGAATCCTTTGCCGCTGGCGCATGGTAAACGATATGGAGGTAGGGATTGCTGACATCCTTCTGAACCACGATCCTTCTTTCTCCCGTTTGCACGGGTTCTACCTGGTGAACCTTGGGCGGATCGGGCTGTGCGGATATGGGTTCGAGGTATTTCACGGCGAGCCGCTGGATATCCGCTGTCTTTACGGCTCCCGAGACCACTACCACGCAATTATTGGGCGCATAGTAGGTGCGGAAGTAGCGTTCGAGATCGGATTGTTTCCAGTTCTTCATGTCGTCCTCGTACCCGATCACGGGCCAGTGATAGGGATGCTCCTGGAAGGCCTGTGATTGAACTGACTGGGTAAGTAGCTGCCAGGGTGAGTTCTCGAGACCGGTACTGCGCTCTGAAAGCACCACGCCGCGCTCGCTTTCCACCATCTTGGGGTCGATGCTGAGGCTGGCGATGCGGTCGCTCTCCAGGTCGAATATCGTCTCGACCGCGGAGGCGGGGAACCAGTCGGTATAAACAGTCACATCCTCGCGGGTGTATGCATTATTTGCGCCGCCGTTGAATTCCATGGTGCGGTCGAATTCTTTCGGTCCATATTTCTTGGCGCCGTTGAACATCATATGTTCGAAGAAATGGGAGAGTCCGGTGATCCCCTGGTATTCGTTGCGGGAACCGACCTTATAGAAGAGATACATGTTGGCATTGGGAATGGAATTGTCCTCCACAACGAGGAATTTCATTCCATTCTTTAGCGTGAACGTCTTTACATCGTCTGCCTTCATCTGTGCCTGTGATGAAATGGAAAGGCAAAGGAGGGCAGGTACAAGGAACTTTCTCATGCAGTAATATAAATGGTGAAGTTGCTAAGCTAAAGAATTGTGGGCGTTCGTGGACAGATGGTTGCAAAAAAGCGTGGAGTGGCATCGAAAGAGGATGGGAAATGCGCCCGCTTTTTCTTTGATATTGATTTTGCCTTAAATAAAAAATGGGTTACTTTTGCCGTCCGCTGGCTGCGTAGCTCAATTGAATAGAGCATCTGACTACGGATCAGAAGGTTATAGGTTTGAATCCTATCGCGGTCACAACACTGAAAGCCTTTATAGTGAAGGCTTTCAGTTTTTCTTCGGAACCTTAGCTTGGTAGCATATTTATTAACCGTTAACAAAACCGTTAACAACTAT
>DATHKS010000340.1:0-5703 GCA_035488975.1 Chitinophagaceae bacterium
AATATTCTAATGGTAGAGTGTTGTATTCACGATTGACGTTTCACGATTCACGACTATCGATTCACGCCATCTGCCCCATGAGTGGATCCGTCTTCGACGCCTGACCCGTCTCCACATGTCCCGCAAAACGTTTTAAGAATAGAGGATTGCCATCCATCGTAACACTGAAATCATACCAACCATAACTCTTCTTCTGGTTCAGCGTCACCAATACCGTTTCGCCCGCCTTCAGTTTTTTCCTGGTATCACCCGTCTTATAATGATTATCCTTTATCAACACATCGCAAGGCCTGGCTGTTGTATTTTCCAATTTCACTGTCACATTCCCCGAGAGTCTCTTTCCATCCTGGTACTCATAGGTACAATACACATCGGGTGAAGGCTGTTCATTCTTTCCCGAAAATTCCCGGAAGAAACCATTCGGTCCATATACACGCAGGTGATAGTGCCCGTTGTCGAAGTTCGAAAGCGCCCACTCATCCTTCTCCTCCCTGCCGGCTCTCACCGCATAGTTCCAGGTGCGGTGTACCTGCTTCTCATAGGGCGTCATTGCATACACATAAAACGGGGAACCAATGGCCCCTTCTTTAAACGCCTTCTCCGCCGCATTGAAGCTGATGGTGAACTGCCTTCCGTCCTTGTCCGAATTGCCATCTACATACAGCTCGTACGGCAACGCGCACGCGGAACGTATTCCTTTTTCCTGCGCAGCCAACAGTCCCGATGCATGTGCATTCTTATTGACTGCAGCAATATCGGCCTTACCCAGTTTCTTATAATTGTTCGGCTCCTTCTTGAATTTCGCGGCATGAATATCTTCTATGAATTTTTCCTTTTCCAAAAACTCCGGCAGCTTTATCGCTTCATTATTGTAAGGGCGAAAGACGTTTGTAAGGTCGCCGCACACCGTGCGCCGCCAATCGTTGATATTGGGTTCCGTTATTTTCTTCCCCGTCTTCTTCTCCAGGAAATTCTCGAGAAACTGAAGGGATGAAGTGTGGTCGAATATCTCCGAGCAGACCCAGCCTCCCCTCGTCCAGGGAGATGCCACTACCATCGGCACACGAAAGCCGAGGCCGATGGCGCTCTCGCGCGTATGCGTTCCCTGCACCTGCTGATCGTGCTTCACGAACTCGAGCGTGGTATCGATGCCCGGCGAAACCTTCCCCACATGCTCCTTGTAGGGGTCGGGTGCAACGAAAGGCGGCACGTGGTCGAAGTAACCATCGTTCTCATCGTAGGTAAGAATGAAGATCGTCTTCTTCCATACCGCCGGATCCTTCGTAAGAATATCCATGACCTCGCTAACATACCAGGCGCCGAACCATGGCGAATCCGGGTGATCAGAAAAGAATTGCGGCGCTACCAGCCACGAGACCGCCGGTAATTCGTGATTATTCACATCATCCCTGAATTGCTTCAGGATATCGCCCTTGGGGACCTTCAACTCGCGGCGTATCGCGCCGTCTTCGTAGTCGAGATCCGTCAATGCATGGTAGTGTGGATCCGTCCGGTTATTCGTGAAGCCCTTCCGGTGTATGTTCTTCTGGTGATCGGATAACTTCTCGAAATTCTCCAGCGTATATATCTTCTGCTCCTGTGTTATCTGGTCCAACTCCGTCTTCCTTCTCGCCAATAGTTTTGTCCAATCGCTCAATTGCTTATCCGTCTTCTCCGTACCCGCTATCTTCTTCTCAAGATCTGCTATTGCCGTCTTCGTCGACTCCTCGCGCCGGGGAAGGTTTGCGATATACTCCGGAGAAAAACGAACGCCGTATTGGGTGAAATATTCCAATGGATTATCGCCGAAGTTCGCCAGCCATCCATCCGCCTCTTCGTCGAGACCGGCTCCCGCATCTATTTCATTCTGGTACACCTTCCACGAAATTCCATTCTCTTCCAGCCGCTCAGGATAGGTCTTCCAACTTACTTCTGTATTGTGATCCGCATCGCCGTTCCAGACACGTGCCATGGCCTTCG
Organism: Chitinophagaceae bacterium; assembly: GCA_035488975.1. Lineage (GTDB taxonomy): Bacteria > Bacteroidota > Bacteroidia > Chitinophagales > Chitinophagaceae > DATHKS01. Next base: position 1,981 of record DATHKS010000340.1, read on the forward strand.
CGGCCTGTTCATCGCGAATGGTGCCCGACCAGAAATGCAACCTGTTCGGCGTGGTTCCGGTGAGAGAGGAACAGAAATGCTGATCGCAGACCGTGAATGCATCGGCCAGTGAATAATAAAAGGGAATATCCTGGCGATTATAATAGCCCATCGTGAGTGGCATATGATCGAACTCCTTCTGCCCCGAGTGTTTCATGTCGAGCCACTTGTCGAATTTACCATCGTTGCGCGCATCCACCTGGTTGTCCCACGAATGGGGAAGGCATCCCATCCACGTGATCTTCGTATCCTTAATATTCAGGCGGAAGGGCGCATAAGTCTCGCCCTCCTTATTTGTCTGCAGCCATACGGGATTCTTATCCGGAAGTTGTATTGCGCGCGGATCGTTGAAGCCGCGTACACCCTGCAGTGTTCCGAATGCATGATCGAAGGACCTGTTCTCCTGCATGAGGAATACGATGTGTTCCGCATCATAGAAATTGCTTCCCGCATCCGGGTTTATCGCCAGTGCATTCTGAATGGAAGCAGGCAGCGCGCTCCATATTCCCGCTGCGCCGGAAAGGAAGGCCGATTTCTTTATAAAACTTCTCCGTGTATCCATATTGTAAATTATGAGACTAAAAGTAAATCAAAGAATAGCTTTCCAGGTTAATTTATTATTATAATTGGGAAGTAAAACAAAAGGAAATTTCAATATCTTCCCTCTCATTTTAACGAATCATCCCTTCCCATGTCAAGACCCTTATTGATCATCGCCGTTCTTCTCCTTCATTTTACCTGCGGCGCGCAGGACATCATTACAAAATTCGAACAAAGCAAGGGTACACAAACGCCGACCTATGCGGAGATCGTCAGCTGGTGGCAGCACCTCGATGAGAGCTCCGGAAAAGTGAAAATGCTGACGATGGGCATGTCGGACGCCGGCTTCCCGCTTCACCTGGTACTCGTCTCCAACAATGGCGATTATAATCTCGCCAATATACACCAGCACGATAAACGCATCATTCTTATTAATAACGGGATCCACCCGGGCGAACCGGATGGCATCGATGCCAGCATGTTACTCGTGCGGGATATTGCAGCCGGTAAGTACAAGATTCCCGATGGTATTATCCTCGCCTTCATTCCCGTGTACAATATTGGGGGCTGCCTGAACCGCAGCGCGGATTACCGCGTGGATCAGAATGGTCCGGAAGAATTCGGCTTCCGTGGAAATTCCGAGAACCTCGACCTCAACCGTGATTTCATAAAATGCGATTCCCGGGAGGCTCGATCATTTGTCTCGATCTTCCATGCATTGGATCCCGATGTGTTCGTCGATAATCACGTGAGCGATGGCGCCGACTACCAGCATGTGGTGACACTATTGGCCTCGCAGCACGATAAGCTCGGCGGTGTGATGGGGGAATTCATGAACAAACAATTCGAACCCGGCATCTATGCCTCGATGAAGGAAAAAGGATACGACCTCATTCCCTATGTGAATGCCTTCGGCGATACACCGGAGAATGGCTGGCCCGAATTCTGGGATGGCCCACGCTTCGGCAGCGGGTATGGTTCATTATGGAATACATTCTCCTTCGTTCCCGAGACACATATGCTCAAACCCTATGATCAACGTGTGAAGGCCACTTATCAGCTGATGCAATGCTTCATCGAATTCACAGTTCGCAACAGCGCGCTGATCAAGAAGACGCGCGACGAGGCGAAGAAAGCGGTAAGATCAGCCACTTCATTTCCATTGAACTGGTCGCTGGATAAGACCCGCCAGGGCGAAATACTGTTTAAGGGATATGCCTCCGGTCATAAACCCAGCGAGATCTCGGGCCTGCCACGCCTCTACTACGACAGGTCAAAGCCATTCGAGAAGAAGATCCCGTTCTTCAATCACTATACCGCACAGGAGAACGTGAAGGCTCCCACGGCATATATCATTCCCCAGGGATGGTGGAAGGTGATCGAGTTGCTGCAACTGAACAAGGTCAAGATGACGGCGCTGAAGAGAGACACGGCGATCGATGTGGAAGTGTATCGCATATCGGACTACAAGGCCTCGCCGCGCCCCTATGAAATGCATCATATAAATACGGGAGTAAAAACGGAATCGAAAATGGAGAAGAGGAAATTCAGGAAGGGCGACTGGCTGATACCGATGAACCAGGAGGCAAACCGTTTTATATTCGAGGTACTGGAACCTAAGGCAGAGGATTCCTACTTCACCTGGAACTTCTTCGATGGCGTATTGGGACAGAAGGAAGGATACTCGGCCTATGCATTCGAGGACATTGCGGCGGAATATCTAAAGAATAATCCGGGCCTTCAGACAAAACTCGACCAACGCAGAAGATCCGATACGGCCTTCGCCAGGAATGGAAGCGCACAGCTCAACTTCATCTATCAAAACTCGCCATGGATTGAGCCAGTGTTTATGGAATATCCGGTCTGTCGTGTGGCGGGGGGAATGGGGAATTAGGGATTTGGAATTAGGAATTGGGCCTTAGTCAGACAATGCTTTCCGATTCAGAAAAGGAAAATAAGTTTGTCAGGGATTCTATTTTTGCCTGTTAGTGTGCGTCTACCGGGGAGCCTAATTCCAAATTCCTAATCCCCAATTCCTAATTTGCCCACTTCTTCCTTCCCAACAACCGCCTCGCGCTCATCCATCTTCCCAAACAACCTCCTCGCCAACACATAGCTCAGGAATAAAACGGCAATGCTCAGGTAGCCCAGCCAATCGAAGCGATGGATGCGGCCGGTCTTGGTCTTATCTTCTATAACGATATAGCCTGCAACGATTGAGGCAATGAATGTTCCCAGCTGCTGCATGCTGCTGTTGAAGGTCATGAAGCTGCCGCGCTGTTCGGGTCTTACCACATTGCTCACCATCGCCTGTGCGGTAACGCCGCGGCCCGTTCCGAGTATGAACCATACCGCAAAGAAGCAAAGGACAACGGAGAAGGGAACGATGGGCATATTGGTAATCGCCCATACCATCACGAGTGATAGCAGGACGGAAATGGAGAACACTTTTAGCTTACCATACTTATCCGCCAGCCGCCCGAGTAATATTGCGGCGAGAAATGATGTGATCCCACCCACGAGATAGATCATCGGTGTTTGATTCTTCGAAAATCCCATATTGAATTCCATATAGGGATTCAGGAAGGGAATGATCAGGAAATGCCCGATCATCATAAGCATCGTGAAGATGAGCGCAAGAAATTGCGAGCGTGATGAAAGTACCTGTGTCAATGCCTCGAAGGGAGAGTCTCCCGACTTCGAAAATTCCAGGTGGCTCTTCACCGGTGGAAGGAATTTGATGATCACTGGAATGAGTACTATGCCGATCCCACCGACGAGCAGGAACGGAACATGCCAGTTATAATGAAAGAGATTAGTGAGATAAAGGGAGAATGGAACGCCGACTGTGGCGGCCACTGCAAAGGAGCTCATCACGGCGCCCATGGCCATGCCCCTTCTTTCATATGCAAAAAGATCGCCAATGATGGAGAAGACCTGTGCGCCGATGAGTCCCCCGAAAATACCCGTGAGGATCCTGCACACCATGAGCAGGTCATACGACTTTGCAAGGCCACAGGCGATAGTGCCCGCAATAAAACCGATATAGGCTACCACCAATACTCTCTTTCGGTCGAACCGGTCTACTACAAAGGCCGCAACGAAGCCCGAGACGGCCGCAGCCAGCGAATAGGCGCCGACGAG
>DATHKS010000341.1:0-5635 GCA_035488975.1 Chitinophagaceae bacterium
ACGATTGTCTTTATTATTTTCTCGGTGTAATGCGACCCATTGCGGCGGCGCGGATCTTCCTCGGGCAGGAGATCGAATGCCAGGTGAAGAAAATGAAGACACATTTCAACGCGACCGATCTTTCTTTCCTGGATATGAAAACGAATGCTGCGATGGTGCGACAGTTGTGCGTCTCCAACACCCATGAAAAGACATTCATTCCCGAAATGATGTACGGCACAGGTCCTTGCCCTTCTCTCAAAGGAGAAGGCGCCAGTCTCGACAGGTTCGGTTCCTTCGCGGAGGCCTATCATAAACTGATGCTCGATGCGGCGTATTTACAGAAGGAATCGCTCGGGTTGTTATTGAATAAGTCGCGCTTCACGAAGGTATATGTGACGGGAGGCTTCACACGGAATACATTGTTCATGGACATCCTGCAGCATTTCTTTCCCGCGCTTGACTTCTACCTGGCGTCCGTCAGCAATGGAAGTGCGCTCGGTGCTGCAATTGCCATACATGATAAATGGAATGAAGGGGAGTTGAATAAGAATGTGGTGGAGACCACACTGTTTACACCCTCCGTGGAGCTCGATCTTTCGAGCTATGTGTACCTGGGAAATGGCTAGAGGGATTTGCGCCGGATCATTTTGAATTCATTCTTTATCCTTTCATTGCTATTCTGCAGGATGAGATGCGCGGCCGTCCTTCCCATCTCCGCATGGTCGGTGGAAATGACAGTGATACCATCCAGTAGTATTTCCTTCAACGGGGTTTCGTTATAGGAGATGATGCCTACTTCTTTTCCAATCTTCATTTTCTTGAGACGGCATTTCTTGATCAGCGCCACGAGATCATTCTCTTCGATCACGATATAGGCCTTGCCCGGCCTCACCACTGTGGTGTAGTCGACCTCGTTTATGATCTCGTATTTATAATCATTCTGCATGCAGAACTTCCGGAAGCCGCGCACGATCTCGACAGGGTAGGGCGTCAGTTTTGGAAACACCAGGTATAGTTCCGTGTACTTCTTCAGAAGGTCGAGACCCTCCTCGAGCGCCTCTACGATATCGTTCTCGAAATCCTGGTACACAGCACCGCATTTGAATTCGGTGAATGAAACTTTCTTATCGAGTATGATCAGTTTTTCAAGAGGGATGGATTTCAATATCCGCATCGCTTCTTCCGGCTCATCGTAGAAATGTGGCATCACTACGATATAGTTGTAGTCTGCACTATTATTTTCAATGAGGCTCTTCAGCACCTGCGTGCTGGAGTGATGGATCTTCAGGTCAACGATCGCCTTGTTGCCTAGTGTTTCGATGAATGCGTTATAGACAAGTTTTTTGTAGTTACTGATCTTGTTGAAGATCAGCAGCACCTTTATCGTCACGTCGACATGCACGTCCCTGATGAAATAGCCCTTGCCTTTTACCGAATTGATGATGCCCTGCTGGCGCAGGATGTTGTACGCCTTCTCCACCGTGTCGCGTGAAAGGAAATATTTATTGCTTAATTCGTTAATGGAATAGATACGCTGATCCTTCTTCAGCTGTCCCCGGCGGATCGCATCGGTGATGGCTTCTACTATTTGTACATATTTCGGTACTTTATTGTCAAGATCTATGTTTAGATTCTGTGTCATACCAGGTGTAAAATAGTCTTATTGCCGGAAATCAAAAGTCAGAATTCAAAAGTAAAAAGTCAAAAGTCAAAATGTCGTGATGGGCGAAGTGTTCTTTTGTAGCAGGAAAGTACAGGACTTGGAAAATTAATTTAAAAACGAAAATAGAAGTGTACAAAAAATGAACGCTTTCCTGGTAACACGACTTTTGACTTTTTAATTTTGAATTTTGAATTCATATTATCGTGACGACCGGAAACTATACATACCCGAGCCGATCGCAACAACGGCATAGCCTTTCTCGTACCGCGACACGGGAATACTCCTTCCGTTCTCCGTTATCTCCGAGTCTTTAGCGGCGGGTATCCATATCTCCGCCGTCGTGTTAGGCGGTATGGTAACATTCAACGCGAATTCATTCTGCCCGATCCTCCAATCACTCGAGATCATGCCGTGTATCGACGCATAGCTTCCCTTTGCCCATTGAAGATCGCCCGCCGGTTGGGGCTTGATCCTGATTTTCTTAAAACCGGGCGACATTGAATTGATGCCGAGCAGCGAACGATAGAACCACTCATCGATGGAACCGAACATCGGGTGATTACGCGATGGGCTCGTCTCCGGAAATGCCCAGGTCTCCCAAAGGGTAGTGGCGCCATTCACGAGCATATTTCCCCAGCCTGGAAAGTCGCGCTGGTTCGCTATGCGATACGCCAGTTCGCTACTATCCGTTTCACGCAATACATCGAACAACATTTTCGTACTGAATATCCCGGTAGATATATGATCGTTATGCCGCCGCAGTTCATCGCGCAGGATATCGAATGAGGCCACCGGTTCCGGGGATATTTCATACCAGAGCGCCAACACCTGCGCCGATTGCGTCGCATTGTCGAATCTTCCCGTGCCCGGTATAAGATAATGCCGCACGATACTCTTACGAACCGCCTCCGTGTTCTTTGCATACATCAATGAGTCTTCCTTCCTGCCCAATATTCCTGCGAAATCCCTCGCCAGTCTCAGGTGATGATAATAGAATATGGATGCGGAGAATGATTCGGGTTTCGGATCGAGCGCCTCATGATCGCCAATGTCCCAATAGAAAAGGTTGTCCTTTGCCTGTGACCGCAGGAACGCGATCTGTCGCTGCAATGCCGGATAATATTTCTCGATGATCCGCTTGTCGCCATAGAATTCGTACAACTTATTCTGCAGGAAAGGAAAGGCTAGTTGCCAGGCCATCGGGCCAGTGGAGTCCGCATAACCCAGGTCATTGATCCCCGTAGAAGGCGCGATCTCCGTCATTGCTCCCAGAGGGCGCTGATCGTTGAAGAAATCATGTACCGACTTGCCATAGAAATTTCCCATTTGGTAATTATAGAGAAATGCGTCGGAGGTAACCACCATGTCTGCGCCGTAACCCATCTTCTCACGGCCCGGGCAGTCCGACTGAACGCTGAAGACATTGCTGAGGAAAGTCCATTGGATCACCTCGTGCAATTTTGTGAGCATGGGATTGGAGCAGGAGAAGGCTCCATTGCTTTCCAGCTCTGCATTCATCCGCAGGCCTTCTATATCGTCCATCCCCGGCCTGCCCGGCCAACCTGTGATCTCGATATACTGGAAGCCATGGAATGTAAAACGCGGCGACCAGTGTTCTACGCCATTACCGCTAAGCGTATAGCTATCTTCCTGCCATGCCGTCTCTGGCGCACCAGGTCCGCCCTTGATACCTCCTTTCTTTATCTGCGTAGCTGCCGTGGTCAGTCCATTCAGCCGGCCATCGCCGAATAGTCCCTCGCCATACCGTAATGTTATTTTTTTTCCCGCGGCGCCCGACACTTTAATGCTGGCTACGCCCGCAAAATTCTGTCCCAGGTTCACGATGAACGTATCCTTCCCGGTTTCGGTGATGCTCACGGGGCGTACATGCCGGGTCACTTTGATAGGTGGCTGCATCTGCGCCTCGGGTATGCCGGAGGGGCCATCCGCCTTTACTGCGTTCTTCCAACCGGTCGACGTAGTTTTTTCCGCCAGCCAATCCTTTCTCTCCAGCCGTGCGTCATAGTGTTCACCGAGATAGACATTATTGCGAAGCACAGGCCCCGTTGCCGTCTGCCACTCTTCATTGGTAAGAATAGTCTGCATACTCCCATCCGTATAGGTGATATGAATCTCCGCTTTCACGCAAGGCCGTCCAGTCTGCTGGTAATTGCGGAGATCGAAGCGACCAAACAGTTTGAACGAGGAAGGATTCCACCAGCCATTTCCCAGGAGAATTCCCATCACATTCGTTCCCTTCTTCATCATCGGGGTGATATCATGCACTACGTACAATACCTGCTTGCCATAGGCCGTCCAACCGGGGTCCAGCCAATGATCGCCGATCTTTTTTCCATTGAGATAGGCCTCGTAGTACCCGACGCCACTAATGTATAATCTCGCGGTTGCTATCTTCTTTGCCGAATTGAAACTCCTCCTCAGCAGCGGCATGGGATCATCCTTATAATAATCCTCATCCCTTACAGGCCGCGGTCGTCCGTCGCCGATCCAATCCGCCTTCCAGTCCTGCGGAGAAAGCATCGCCGTCTCAAACCAATTGATATCGCTCCAGCCCGAGACGGCGCCGGTCTCATCGTATATCTTCACTCTCCAGTAATACCGCGTGAATGACCGGAGCGGGGCGCCTCTATATTCCACCTGGATGCTTTGCGTACTCGCGACCCTGCCCGTGGTCCAGTCCTTGCCCTTCCCATTTTTTATTTCTTCGAGATCGTCGCTCACGATGAGTTCATAGGCGCTTTGACTCTTGTTCCTTTCCTGCGAATCGAACTGCCATGACAGGCGGGGAGCCTTCGTATCGATCCCCAGCGGATTCATCCAGTATTCGCATGCCAGGTGCGCCGGCCGCAGAGGCGCCGCGAAGAGAATGATCCCGGGAAAAAATGAGAAGAGCAGAATTGAGAGGAATTTTTTATATTTCATATAGCGGCATAATTAGCAGTACAATTAGCCAATTTGATAATTTGACAATGTGCCAATGAGTCGTGCTGTGAGAAAAGTCTTTGTACCCCTTGTGCTTCTTTTTCTTTGTGCACTTAGTGGTTAAAGCAAACCGCAAGGACGAAGGAGAATAAAACACAAGGATCACAAGGTCTATAAACAATGCGACTTCGACTAACACGCCCAATTGGCACATTGTCAAATTGTCAAATTGCCAAATTGTTCCTTCGTGTCTTAGTGGTTCCTGTATTGACCTGGAATGCAATGATAATTAAAGAATTGAAGTTCAAATACCAGTACAGTACAGCATAGTCGGCCTGATAAAAAAGATATTTTTAATTATTGTCCTCCCTGGGAATTACGCGGACAATGAAAATGGGAGAACGATCCCTGCAAATTAAACCTTATTGTTCCTGATTCGGATCCAGCACGATTGTTTCACTGCCTGTTAAACCAATAAGACCAGATGAAATATCTCACGATTGCCTTCCTTTGCCTCATAGGCCTGCAGCTTCCTGCACAGACCGCTCAATGGCCTCTCTTTCGTGAGTATAAAGGCCAGGATATCGATCATATCGCCATGCCCGTCGGTGGCATTGGCGCCGGCAATATTTCCATCGGCGGCAATGGTCAGTGGAGGGATGTCGAGATAATGAACAAGCCGGCCATGGGCTATTATGGATCTACCAACCCGCAACGCGCTCCCTGTTTCCTGATCTTTACAGAGCAGCCCGATGGCCGCAAGATGTCGAAGGCGCTCATCGGCCCCGTTCCCGCATTCGAGTATGCAGGCGGCAAGCAAGGAAGCGATGCACCGAGTCATGGTCTACCGCGGTTCGCATCCGCCAGCTTCAATGCGGCGTATCCCTTCGGCATGGTACAGCTCGATGACCCGGAGATGCCGGTCTCCGCAAAGGCGAAGGTCTTCAATCCCTTCATCCCCGGCGATGCCGATGGCAGTGGTCTTCCAGTTGCAGTGATACGGTATGAAGTAACCAACAAGACCGACCAGCCACTGACTATCGCGGT
>DATHKS010000342.1:0-6463 GCA_035488975.1 Chitinophagaceae bacterium
TGTCAATGAGGCGTGCTCCGATGAGTAATGACTCTCCTGCTAAGGATCATTGGCACATTATCAAATTACCAAATTATCAAATTGGCCAGTCGGCTAATTGAAAAAAGGTCCCGCGGGGGGGGACCTCCTGCCGGCTACGGATCATTGATGGTTATAAAAAGTCCATCGATGTATAGGGAGTACTTAAGATCTTCGTTGCATCTGCACCAAGCCATTTGTCCAGCACGGTGGCATAAACCTGCTTGAAATCCACCTTGTGCTTCAGGTCGCCCTCATTCAGGTCCGCCAGGTCGGGCATTTCATTTATCAAGCCTTTCTTCTTGAGTCCGCCACTCAGGAGAAACATATTATTCGCCGTGCCATGATCGGTGCCGCCACTTGCATTCTGCGAAACGCGTCGCCCAAATTCGGAAAATGAAAAGAGCAATACATCGCTGAAGCGGTTGTTGGCCTTCAGATCTTTCACGAATGCCGCCACTGCGTCATTCATTTCCGTGAATAACCGCTGTTGCTGTGCCTGTTGGTTGACATGCGTATCGAAACTTCCGAGTGAAACATAATACACCTTGGTATTGATGTCGGAAAATATCAGCGAAGCGATCGTCTTCATGCTCTTCCCGAGTTCCGTGGTGGGATATACCGCGCCGGTGGGATGAAGCTTGCTCTGCTTGAAGATATAATCCGCCGATGAAAGTGTTTCCGACATCGTCTTGTAGAGATAGTCTACAGGCTCTTCTCCATTTCCGGCGCCGTGATTCTTCATTACATCACGGAAGAATTTTTCATTCGCCGTTCCATACAATCTCTTCGGATCCTTTACGGCGATGCCATTCATGAGTTGACCCTTCATGGATAAACTGAGGACATCATCTATCTCGATGGCCTGTGTGGGTTTGTCACATCCACTGCATTGCGCATCCAGGTATCGACCCAACCACCCCGAAGTAAGATATTCGGAACTCTGGCTTGCCGTCTGCCAGATATCCATGCTGCGAAAATGGGAACGGTCGGGATTGGGATAGCCCACACTGTTGATGATCCCCAGGCTACCGTCGTCATACAACTCCCTGAAGCCCGTCAGCGCAGGATGCAGCCCCACCTCATCGGTTATTGCAAGCGCCTTCACCTTCTCGATTCCCAGGCGCGGCCGCGACTTATAATAAATATCGTTTCCTATTGGGATAACGGTATTCAATCCATCGTTGCCTCCGCTCAGTTGCAGGATCACCGCCACCTTGTTGCCCGCAGGCACCGCCGCCGGCATCTCGAAGGCCTTCAGGAATTTCGGCAGCATCATCGATGCAGTCGCCAGCGATCCGATCTGGATGAATTGTTTGCGTTTTAGAAACATCGACTAAAATTTAATAAACCAATAAAATTTGCAATCACTAACATCGGAGTGTATTCACGATTACCGACTCACGATTCACGTTCTCGTCTCGCAACTCCCTCATCGGACTGCATTCACGATTATCGACTCACGATTTACGTTCTCGTCTCGCAACTCCCTCATCAGACTGCATTCACGATTGACGATTCACGATTCACGTCTCACGTTCTCAGCACAATTGGTACTCGGGCGTACTCATCACCTGTATCGTCGCCGACTTAATAAAGCTCTCCCGACTGGTACCATCCGCATAAGCCTTGATGATATCGCCGCCGACAGCCGTCTTCGTCTGCAACAGGAGACCTGCAATAGCATTCTCCAGGTTCGCACGATCCGTCTTTTCGAAATATCCCAGGAATTTGGACCAGTCAATGTCCGCATCGATAGGCTTCATTCCCTTGTTACTGATATTTTTCCCCTTCGCCACTGCCTTAGCGCGATTGTCCGCCATAGCGGCCTCATCCGGCCGGCCCATCATCTGATCATCATCCGTCTTCGGAGTCACATTCATCTCATCTTCATCATTGATCAGTTGAGGTATCCGCATTCGCATCATAAGCGTACTGCTGTCGATCCAGGTCTTACCACCGGGCCAGCCCGCCACATTCGGTGGATAGAACAGTAACTGCCCCAATATTCTTTGCAACACGATCAATGATTCCTGGTTCTGCAGCTTCATAGGCAACATCCGCTGAATACCGACCAATAATTCCACAGGTGATTTTATTCTCACACCGGTATTTTTCTGATCATAGAACCAGTCACTGGTAAAAATATCTTCCAGCAGCCCGGCAATATCGTAATTGGATTTATAAAACCTATCGGCAAGCCAGTCCACCCTCTCCTTATCGGGAGTATCGTTTACCATGAACCGGTATATCTTCTGCGCAAGATTGTGCGCTGTTTGCTTTTGATCCAGGAGTATGTTCAGAACATCCTCGCCCTCCAGGTTGCCCGATTTTCCCATTACCGTCTTATTTCCGAAGTCATGCTGTCCCTTGCGGAAAATGAAGTCTCCCCGTACCGTAGCCGTCCATCCCGTGAATGCGCGGGCGGCTTCCTTAATATCGGTCTCGCTATAGTTGCCACGGCCTACAGTGAATAATTCCATCACTTCCCGTGCGAAATTCTCATTTGGATGATCCTTCTTGTTCTGTTGATTATTCAGGAAGTTGAGCATGGCCGCCGTCTTCGAAACTTCCCTGAGCATGGTGCCGAAGTTGCCGAGTGCATTTGTCCTTATTACATCCAGCAGGCACTGCTGGTAAAACACATTCAGGTTGCGGCAGGCGAAGTGTCCATGCCAGAAGAACGCCATCTTCTCCCTGAGTTGGGCGGGGCTGTTCACCATTTCCTTCAGCCAGGAAAGATTCAGGTTCTTTACGCCCTCCCTGTTCTTATCCCGTACCATTTTCTTTTCGTCCGGAGTAAGCTCTTTCTGTTGAATACGCCCCACGTCGTCGAAACCCATCATGAGTCCCTGGAGATAATTATCCGCAACGTTGATATATTCAGGCTTCTTATCCGAGGCCTTCACCAGGGCCTTGTAGAATTGTTTGGTGGAGACCTTTCCCAGGTCTTCAAGTTGTTCTACAGCGGGTCCAAAACCCGCCCGCCACAAAAGGTGCTGATTTTTTAACTGGTTGGCCAAATGATCGTGTTTGCAGTGGGACTACTGAAAAAGGGAAAGGTTTAATCGGAGAACGTGAATCGTGAGACGTGAATCGTGAATGGCCCTCCGATAACCGGAATACCTTTTCTTTTTGGCGCGGTTCCTAATCAGTTTTCCTTATTTTTTATAAGCATTTTCATAAATCCAGAACCCTAATGTCCCCGACGTGAATCGTGAATGCCGCCCCCTGATAGATCGGAAGGCTCGTCCTTTGGCCCAATTGCCTACTCCTTATTCCTAATTCCTATCTTATGAGCCTTTCTAAATCTAAAGGACATTCCTTCCATAGTACCTGGCCAGTGCCTCCGGCAGCCGCACTCCCTCCGCCGTTTGATTATTTTCCAACAGGCTGGCGACAATTCGGGGGAGAGCAAGCGAACTTCCATTCAGGGAATGAACGAGCTGCATTTTTCCTTTCTCATCCTTGAACCGGATCTTCATCCGATTGGTCTGGTAGGCCTCGAAATTAGAAACGGAACTCACTTCGAGCCATTTCCCCTGCGCCGCACTGAAAACCTCGAAGTCATAGGTAAGTGCAGACGTAAACCCCATATCCCCGCCGCATAATTTTAAGATGCGATAAGGAAGTCCCAGCTGATTGAGCAACTTTTCCACGTGCAAGACCATTTCCTCCAACACATCGTAGCTCGTATCCGGCTGCACCAATTGGATGATCTCCACCTTGTCGAACTGGTGCACCCTGTTCAGTCCGCGGACATCCGCCCCGAAGCTCCCAGCCTCCCTCCTAAAACAAGGAGTGTATGCGGTCATCTTGATCGGCAGTTCGGCCTGCTTCACTATTTCATCCCTGTAAATATTGGTAACGGGCACTTCTGCCGTTGGGATCATGTAAAATTTGTCGGCGGGCATATGATACATCTGTCCTTCCTTATCCGGCAATTGTCCCGTACCATACGCCGAAGCCTCATTCACCATGAATGGAGGAAGGTATTCCATGTAGCCAGCGGCAATATTATAATCAAGAAAATATTGTATCAGTGACCGCTGAAGCTTTGCACCCTTTCCCTTGTATAGCGGGAAGCCGCTTCCCGTAAGCTTAGCACCTATCTCGAAATTGATGATATCCATTTTTTTGATCAGTTCCCAATGCGGCAATGCCCCCTCCGGCAACACCGGAATGGTACCGCCTTCTCTCACCACCACATTGTCTGCAGGTGTCTTGCCGGCCGGTACTTTATCGGAAGGAAGGTTGGGCAACCTGACCAGTTCCTCCTGTAGTTGCTTTTCCGTTTCCGTCAGCCTCTCTGTGATGGGCTTCAGCATTGCGTTGAGCGCAGCTACTTCCTGCTTCTTCAACGTGGCCGCTTCAGTCTCTCCCTTCCCCATCAGCTGGCCGATCTCCTTGGAAAAGGCGTTCACCCTCGCCTGGTTGGAGTCGAAATCCAGCTGAAGTTTCTTTCTCTCATCATCCAGGGTAAGGATCTTATCCACCAGGTCCGTATCCTTAAAATTCTTCCTGGTCAATTTTTCCTTTACACCGGTTGGGTCCTGCCGGATGACGTGTAACTGCAACATGTATCAAAAATTTGGGCAAAGATAATCACTGCACAGGCAGGTTCTGCGCTTTGGGGCCGATAGGAATTTCTAAAAATTAAATCTTCCCGCCCGGATGATATTGATATTTATCTTTGCGCCTATGTTTGCAACAGACGATCTACAGCAGCGATGGTGGAAATTGGAGGCCAAATTGGTAGACCGGTTCGGGAAGAAACCCGATCTCGAATCCCTTCTCTTTCTCATCGGCATACAGGAAACAGGAAAAGTAAATCAGAAATTCACCAAGGAGCAAAAGCAGGACCTGATGCATGTGGCCATTTGCACCCTCCTCAGCCCAAGTGGGTTCTACGAACTGGAGAAGAGAGACGAAGAAGGCTGGCCCCACTTCAAACAGCTGAAGGCTATGCCCGACATGAACCCGATAGAGCAGGAGAATTTCCTGAAGGATCATGTGCTTCTCTATTTCGAAGAGCATGAGATTTGAGGAGTGAAGGATGAACGCCGGCATTCTTTTCTTGCCAGGCGCGCACATGAACACGGCAAAACATTATCCCCATAAAATGATAAATAAATTTCTACTTCTGTTCGTAGCGTTCATTTCATTGCAGCCATCCTATGGCCAGCAGGAAATAAAGCTTAAGAAAAAAGACCGGCGAAAGGATGTCCTGTTACAAACGAATTTCGGCGATATCGTCATTCGTCTTTCGGACTCGACACCCCTGCACCGCGACAATTTTCTCAAACTAGCCAAGTCGGGGTATTATGACAGCACATTATTTCATCGCGTCATAAACAAGTTCATGATCCAGGGCGGTGATCCCGATAGCAGACATGCGATAGCGGGCCAGCCATTGGGAAATGGCGGACCCTCCTATACAGTGCCCGCCGAGTTCCGGCCAGGCCTCTTCCATAGGAAAGGGGTTGTTGCCGGCGCTCGCGAAAGCGACGATGTGAATCCAACCAGGGCCAGTAGCGCCAGCCAGTTCTATATCGTTCATGGAAAAACATTCTCCGACAATGGCCTCGACTCACTGGAAAAATACCGGCTCAAAAGAAAGATACCCGCCGCTCAAAGGGAGGTATATAAGACACTCGGTGGAGCGCCATTCCTGGATCAGCAGTACACTGTATTTGGAGAAGTGGTCAAGGGCCTGGATATAGTGGATAAGATAGCCGTTGTGCCGACAAGCAAGGGCGAGGACCGCGACCGTCCTCTTGAGAATGTCATTATCCTCAAGAGCAAGCTGATCAAACGAAAGAAATACTGATCGAAAACCTTAATAAAAAAAGCCGTCCCGCAATAAGCGGGACGGCTTTTTTTATTAAGAGCTTTCCTTTATTTATTAATTACCGGCCGGAGTAGTTCCTTGTCCGCCGCCGTTTGCACGGTTGTTCTCTTCCTCTGCTCCAGTCTTGCGCTGGCGTGCAGCCTTCACCTGGGCACCACCGAAGCGGTAGCTGAAGTTAAGCTTGAACTGGCGGCTCTCCCAATGTCCGCTCGCGATACTCTGAGCGCCCGAGAAGGTACTCTCGCCTCTCCATTTGAGTGTCTTGAAGATATCGCTAACCGAGGCCTTCAATACGCCCTTCCCTTTCAGGACATTCTTTTGCAGTCCCCCGTTGATACTATAGAGTGCCTTGCTTTTGAAAGTTCCCTGCCATATGGATGGCGAATTATAGAAGCCACTCAGTTCCGCACTCCAGTCTTTTCCGAGCTTGAAATTATTCTGCATGAAGAAGCTAACTGCTACCACATCGAGGTTAACCTTGCGGTCGCCACCGCCAAAGTCCGCCTTATACTTCGAGTAATAGGTATTCACGTTGGCGAAGAAACTATACCATTTCCATTGGAAAGGATAGCTGACGTTGAGACTAATGATATC
>DATHKS010000343.1:0-5475 GCA_035488975.1 Chitinophagaceae bacterium
CCTTGCTCATATTCTTAACCTTCCCCCCTACATAGCATTCATCAACTTCAACTATGCTATCTAGCTTTGTAGCTCCTTTGGGCCGCATCATTTCCCTAACTCTATGAAGCATGAACCATGCAGTCTTTTGAGTAACGCCTATATCTCTGCCTAATTGGTAAGAAGATATTCCTTTCTTATGTGCAGTAATCAAATAAACAGCCATGAACCATTTACTGAGGGGAACATTAGAAGCCTCGAATATTGTCCCAACCATTGCGCTGAACTTCTTATAACATTCACTATTGCTGCATTTATAACGGGTCTTTTTATCTATCTCATACACCCTCGTACAACCACATGAGGGGCATACAGGCTTACCGTCCCAACGTTGTTGAACTAGATAATCCCTGCACGTTTGTTCATCGGGCATTGACTGGATTAACTCTTTAAGATTAGTGAACATATTAGATTAATTTAGAAGTCTCAAAACAACTGTTATGGTTCAATTTATAAAGGATTTTGGGGCTTTTATTGCTGCTTTGGTAAGCCCAATAATAGCAATTGGCTTAACAATTTGGTATCAAAACAGGCAAGCACGGCGAACTGCTAAGATGAATTTGTTTAATGATCTCGTTTCGTTTCGGAATTATATTCCATTGCCGTGGCAATACACCGTTGCTTTAAATCGAATTGATATAGTATTTCACAAACAGGCGAAGATTCGGCAGCTATGGCATGAATATTACGATCTGATTGAGCTAGAGCAGATAGAACCAACTCTTGGGAAGGTGAAGGAGAAAAAAATCGCTCTAATTTCAGAAATGGCAAAACATCTTGGGTATAAGAACATTGACCAAATTTTTCTTCAGCGCTATTACCAAACTCAAGGGCATTTTGATCAATTTGTTTCCGATGTTGAAATAAGAAAGGAAATGGTAAGAGTTTTAAAAAGCACCGAAACGCTTTATATCCTCGGCAAATACCCCGAAGACTCTTATTCAAAAGATATTGCAGACGGCACGATAAAGGGCGTAAAACTAAGCGAACAAGACCCTTTGAAATGAGGTTAAAAAGGTGGTTCATGTCTTATCGCAATCCCCGGCTTCTATCCAACATCCAATTAGTTCTATACCAAAATATCTTGGGACTTATTGGATGTTAGGGCCGGCGTAGCCGACCCCGATGGATATTCATTTACTCATACAGCAAATTTAGGACTGCCACTATTCACGACCGTGCCCGCCGCAGCCTTAGCGTATGAGGGTTGACGACTCACGACTCACGTTTCATGTTTTTAACGATTTGATAAGGAAATACCTCCCGGTAGAATTGGTAGACTACTAATTCTTTTGCAAATTGTGCTCTCAAAGACAATGAATAATCAAACTTCATATCAGAATTGCTGTCGCGCTTGTTGTTGTGCGCCATACATTGCTATGAAGTGGAATATCAATTAATGTAAAGAACATATCGTTCAATATCATTGAAAGCTCCACCTGGTGGGGCTTTTTTAATTTATCAACATGCTTATCGAAGAGGTTTCAATACATATTAACCCTGAATTGGTAAAGAAGGTCAGGGAACTCCGGTACCGGATAGGTCACACGCCTTTGCATCATTTCTCCAAGCTATATACGCGAAGGGGAGTAGAGATCTTTGCAAAAAAGGAATGGAAGCAGTTGTCGGGAAGCGTGAAGGCCCGGGCGGCATATACCATCTTCCGCAATGCGGTGGAACAAGGCCAATTGACCGGAAAGAATTCACTGCTTGATGCAACAAGTGGGAATACAGGCATCGCCTATGCGGCCATTGGCAAGGAACTGGGGATCGGGGTCACCCTTTGCCTGCCGGAGAATGCCACTCAGGAACGGAAGGATATTCTTCGATCGCTCGGCGCGGAGGTCATTCTTACCTCCCGTTTCGAAGGCACGGATGGCGCGCAGCAGGTAGCGAGGGAACTGGCCGAAACACATCCCATAAAATACTATTACGCCGACCAGTACACCAATGAAGGCAACTGGCAGGCGCATTTCGAGACAACGGCGGTGGAGATATTCGAGGAGTTGCCGGGCATTACGCATTTCGTAGCGGGCCTGGGCACATCGGGTACGTTTGTAGGAACCGGTAGAAGATTGAAGGAATATGATCCCTCGATTCAACTGGTCTCCCTTCAGCCCGACAGTGCCCTTCATGCCCTGGAAGGATGGAAGCATATGGAGACCGCCGTCGTTCCCGCGATATATGACACACACGTAGCGGACGCCACACTCGAGATAAGCACGGAGGAGGCATATGATATGCTTCGCGAGATCCTGAAATATGAGGGCTTGCTGGTAAGCCCTTCCTCCGCTGCAAACATCGCCGGCGCGATACGCGTCGCCGATGGACTGAAGAAGGGCGTAGTGGTAACCGTATTACCCGATAATGCCGATAAATATGGCGAAGTCATCAAACGAATATTATAGCATGCTACAGATTTCGGATTCTGCACTGGAGAATATGATAAACGATGCGGTGAGTTCATTCCCCGACGAATGTTGTGGATTCATGTTTGGAACGGAGGATGAAGATGTCCGCAAGGTGCGGGAAATAACCATAGTGGCGAATGCGAAGGAAGGTGATAAGCGCCGCCGCTTCCAGGTAAGCCCCGTGGACTATATGAAGGCGGAGCATTATGCCGAGGCGAATGGATTTCTCCTATTGGGCATTTATCATTCGCATCCCAATCATCCCGCCATTCCATCCGAGCACGATCGCGTGGCGGCGCAGCCTTATTTCTCCTATGTCATTCTTTCCATTCTCGACGGGGTATATGCGGGACTGCGGTCCTGGCGGCTAAATGAAGAAGCCCTGTTCGTAGAAGAAACTATTAACGATCATCAAACAATTCAATAAAGACACCATGGCAACAGTAATCATTCCAACGCCCCTGAGGAAATTCACCAACAATAGTTCGCGCCTCAATATTTCCGGCGCGAGCGTGAAGGAAGTGATAGGCGATCTATCCCTGAACTTCCCCGACCTGAAGAAGCACCTGCTCGATGAGAAAGGTGATATCCGGTCTTTCGTAAATATTTTCGTAGGCGATGAGGACATCCGCAATCTTCAACAGGAGCATACGGCGCTGAAGGAGGACACGGTGGTCAGCATCGTTCCAGCCATTGCCGGCGGAAGCGAGGCAGGCTCCTTATTTTCCAGGGAGGAACTGGCGCGGTACAACCGGCATATCATTATCGATGGCTTCGGCCTAGAGGCACAAACAAAATTGAAACAGTCGAAGGTGCTGATCATCGGCTCCGGCGGACTCGGTAGCCCGGCCCTTCTATACCTTGCCGCGGCCGGCGTTGGCACTATCGGCATTGTAGACTTCGATGTGGTGGACGACAGCAACCTGCAGCGGCAGGTCATATTCGGGGTGGATGAGATCGGCATTCCGAAGGTAGTGGCGGCAAAGAAGAGGCTGAAGGCGCTCAATCCATTCATCGAAGTGAAGATCTATAACACGCAGCTCACTTCCCAGAATGCGCTCGAGCTATTCAGCGAGTATGATGTGATCGCGGATGGGACGGATAATTTCCCCACGCGGTATTTGGTGAACGATGCTTCGGTACTCGCGGGCAAGCCGAATGTCTATGCGTCGATATTCCAGTTCGAAGGGCAGGTCTCGGTTTTCAATCACCGGGATGCACAAGGAGAACCCGGACCGAACTACCGCGATCTGTATCCGACGCCACCACCGCCGGGGCTCGTTCCCAATTGTGCGGAAGGCGGCGTACTGGGAGTATTGCCCGGTATCATCGGTAGCCTGCAGGCTCTCGAGGTGATCAAGATCATCACCGGCGTAGGCGATACGCTCAGCGGGCGCTTCTTCACATTCGATGCACTGACATTCGAGACACGCACCTTCAATATCAAACGAAATAAGGCCAACCCGCTCAACGGCGAGAATCCGACCATCACGGCGCTGATCGACTACGAACAATTCTGCGGCGTGAAGGCGGTTGAGAGACCCGTAAAGGAAATTTCCGCGAGCCAGTTATATGATTGGCAGGTGAAGGGCGAGCCTTTCCAGTTGATCGATGTGCGTGAGCAGAGCGAATACGATCTGGTGAATATCGGTGGTGAGTTGATTCCTCTCGGCACCATTGGGGAGAATGCGGATCGCGTTGCCCGCGACAGGAAAGTGGTAGTGCATTGCAAAATGGGAGGGCGCAGCGCGAAGGCGATCCGCGAACTGGAAGAGAAATTCGGGTTCGATAATTTATATAATCTCAAGGGAGGGATACTGGGGTATATAGATGAGGTGCAGCCGGAGTTGACAAAATACTGATGATACAATTTGGTAATTTGACAATTTGATAATTTGGTAATTGAGCGTGCTCCGAGTCGTTATGGCTTTACGCATAAGGGTCATTATCAAATTATCAAATTGCCAAATTATCAAATTATCAATGCTCTCCTATACATCTGTATCGCATTTTCAAACCCAAGATAAAGAGCATCGGAGATGAGTGCGTGCCCGATGCTCACCTCATCGAGCCAGGGAATGTTCTTCTTGAAGAAACCGAGGTTCCGGAGATCGAGGTCATGACCGGCATTGAGCCCTAGTCCCAATTCCTTAGCCTTCTCCGCCGCGGCGATATAGGGTTTGATGGCGGCGATCTTATCGCCGGATTCGAATACGCGCGCGTATCCTTCGGTATATAATTCGATGCGGTCGGTGCCCGTGGCTGCTGCTCCTTCTACCATCCCGACAACGGGATCCACGAAAATGGAGACCCGGATACCCGCCTCCTGGAAGAGACGAATCATCTTTTGTAGGTATTCCTTATTCTTCAATGTATCCCATCCGTGATCGGAGGTGAGTTGTCCAAGCGTGTCGGGAACGAGTGTTACCTGGTCGGGCTTCGTCTCCAATACCAGGTCGACGAATTTCTGCTCCGTGCAATTGCCTTCGATGTTGAATTCGGTTGTAATGATCTTCTTTATCCGCCTCACATCATCGTAGCGGATATGTCGTTCGTCGGGGCGTGGATGAACGGTTATCCCATCCGCACCGAAGTCCTGCGCATCCTTTGCGGCCTTGATCACATCGGGGTTATTGCCGCCTCTTGAATTTCGAAGAGTGGCGATCTTGTTGATGTTGACAGAGAGTTTCGTCATCAGGCAAAGATAATTATAGTAGACGTGAATCGTCAATCGTGAATACCACACTCCGCTGTAAGGATATTCGAATCGATTAGAACCCACTATTGGCGGTTCACGACTCTGCCGTCGAAACTCTTAGGAGAAATGCAAGGGTCGGAGGCTATTCACGATTCACGTCTCCTGGAAATTAGGCATGCTACGATTGGTAAAAAGCCTTCACGCATCGTAGCACGCATACATTGGCTAATTACCAAATTATCAAATTTTCAAATTGAGTTTTAGCAAAGAGTCTTTCTGGTCCGGCGTCCATTTCCGCTCATTCAGGTAAATAGCGTCTTCCCATCC
>DATHKS010000344.1:0-2582 GCA_035488975.1 Chitinophagaceae bacterium
GCAATGGGAACCAGTTGCCCCGATCATTTCCTGCGCACCAAGATTGCACCGTTGATATTACCACTCTCGCCGGAAGAAGATCTTTCCGATCATAAAAAAATAATCGAAAAGCTGACGGCTGCGTTTGAAGGATACCGCCGCCGCTACCAGGAGTACTACGAAAAGCACAAGCATCCGGATAGTCCTGCCATCCGTGATGCCAACCCCGTTGTCATTCTATATTCCGGCATCGGCCTTTTTACTTTTGCAAAGGACAAACAGACCGCAAGAGTAGCCGCGGAATTCTATACGAATGCTATAAATGTAATGAAGGGCGCTGAGGCCGTGAGCAAGTATGTCTCATTGCCCCTGCAGGAAGCCTTCAACATCGAATATTGGTTATTGGAAGAGGCCAAGTTGAAACGCATGCCTGCCCCGAAGCCGCTCACCGGTAAGATCGCTCTCATCAGCGGAAGCGCGGGCGGTATCGGCAAGGCGATCGCTGAAAAATTCGTGAAAGAAGGAGCCTGTGTCCTTCTTACCGATATAAACAAGGAACGGCTGGACACCGCTGCGGAAGGGTTTATGAAGTTATATGGGAGAGATGCGTTCAGCACTGCGGTAATGGACGTTACCAGTCATGACTCGATCCGGGAGGCCTTCAACGCTATCAGCGTCGCCTTCGGTGGTGTCGACATCATTGTAAACAATGCGGGCATCTCCATCTCGAAGCCATTGGATGCAACCACGCTTACCGATTGGGATCTGCTTCAGAATATCCTGGTGAAGGGTCAGTTCCTCGCCAGCAAGGAGGGTGTGCTTATAATGAGGCGGCAGGGATTGGGGGGCGATATCGTGAATATCGTGAGTAAGAATTCCCTCGTCAGCGGTCCGGACAACGTGGCCTACAGCACTGCAAAGGGTGCACAACTGCACATGAGCCGCCTTCTCGCGGCAGAGCTCGGCGGAGATCATATCAAAGTAAATGTCGTTAACCCCGACGCCGTCATTGCCGGAAGTAATATTTGGGCAAATGGCTGGGCGGAGGGCCGCGCAAAGGCATATGGTATCACCGAAGACGAATTACCCGAGTTCTATGCAAAACGGACCCTGCTTAAATTGCAGATACTCCCCGAAGACATCGCCAACGCCGTATATGTTTTCGTCGGCGGCTGGCTTTCGAAGAGTACGGGAAATATTCTTAATGTGGATGGCGGCGTAGCAGCTGCTTT
Organism: Chitinophagaceae bacterium; assembly: GCA_035488975.1. GTDB lineage: Bacteria > Bacteroidota > Bacteroidia > Chitinophagales > Chitinophagaceae > DATHKS01. Next base: position 1,212 of record DATHKS010000344.1, read on the forward strand.
CGTTCGGTAGGTTCTGCCAGGGAGTCGTGAATCGTGAGTCGTCAATCGCAATCGTCAATCGTGAGTCGTGAATCGTGAATACAACATTCAGCTGTGAGGATATTCGAATCGATTAGAGCGCCTCTATTGACGACTCACGATTCACGATTCACGACTCTGCCGTCGATACCTTTAGGAAAAATACAAAGATCGGAGGCTATTCACGATTGACGATTCACGATTCACGTTCTATCGTCATTATCACTTAACTTTCGTAAGTATGTTATTACCATATCTAACCACTCAGGCATACAACGATGCCCACCTTGCCGCACATCAACGTGAGTTCCGTTTTTTAAGTGAATCATTGCAGGAAAAGCAGGTAGATGTTGAACGGCTGTTGGAAAAACTCGCCGGGTTCCAGGTAGCGATCCCTTCCTGGGCGCTGGGTACCGGAGGCACGCGCTTTGGACGTTTTCCCGCCGGCGGTGAACCGCGCAACCTGGAAGAGAAAATGCATGACGTGGCATTACTGGACCGCATCGCGCGGTGCTGCGGATCCATTTCACTTCATATTCCATGGGATATTCCCTCCGATAGCAAGGCCATCCGTTCATTGGCAAATGATCTCGAACTTCGTTTCGACGCCGTGAATTCGAATACTTTCCAGGATCAGCCGGGCCAGGCGCTTTCTTATCGCTATGGCTCATTGTCGCATGTGGATGGAGCAGTGCGCAAGCAGGCTATCGAACACAATCTTGAAGTAGTACGCTATGGCGCCGACCTCGGCACCGATGTCCTCTCGCTTTGGCTGAGCGATGGAAGCAATTTTCCCGGGCAGAATAATATATCCGGTGCGCTGGAACGCACGCAGGATTCGCTCGCTGCCATCTATAAGGAGATGCCGGGCGAATTCAGGATGTTCATCGAGTACAAACCGTTCGAGCCGAATTTCTATGCAACCGTGATCCCCGACTGGGGCACTGCCTACCTATTGGCCGAGAGAACGGGCGACCGCGCAAGTGTACTCGTCGATCTCGGTCATCACCTTCCCAATACGAATATCGAACAGATCGTAGCCACGGTACTTTCAACCGGTAAGCTCGGAGGTTTTCATTTCAACGATTCCAAATATGCCGATGACGATCTCACCACCGGGTCCATCCGGCCGTACCAGCTATTCCTCATCTTCCATGAACTCGTAAGCGGCCTTAATAAAAAGAAGTTGCCTTTAAGCAGCCTGGGGTGGATGATAGATGCGAGCCATAATATCAAGGATCCGCTGGAAGACCTGCTGCAGGCGCTGGAAGCCATTCAACTTGCATTGCTCCAGGCATTGATCGTGGACACGGATGCCCTCAACGCAGCACAGGTATCCAATGATCCCGCAGG
>DATHKS010000345.1:0-5339 GCA_035488975.1 Chitinophagaceae bacterium
GCGCTGCGCGATTTCGCGGACGACGATATCAACGTGAAGGGTAAGCGGTTTGCTTTTCCTAACGATCAATTCTATTTCAAGACAACCGAGGAGATGACGCGTGTGTTCGAAGATCTGCCGCAGGCGATCGATAACACCAACGAGATCGTCGATAAGATAGACCTGTTGAACCTTAAGCGCGACATACTTCTCCCCTTCTTCCAGGTACCGAAGGAATACACGTCGCAGGATGAATACCTGGAGCATCTCACCTGGGAGGGAGCCAAGAGAAGATATAACGAAATTACACCGGAGATTGATGAGCGCCTGCGTTTCGAGTTGTTTACGATAAAGACGATGGGATTCGCGGGTTACTTTCTCATCGTGAGCGATTTCATACGCGCGGGGCGCGATATCGGCGTCTTCATCGGGCCGGGACGTGGTTCCGCAGCCGGATCCGTAGTGGCCTATTGCACGGGCATTACCAATATCGATCCCATAAAATACAATTTACTCTTCGAACGTTTCCTCAACCCCGACCGGAAGTCGATGCCCGATATCGATACGGACTTCGATGATGAAGGAAGGCAGAAGGTGATCGACTATGTGGTCAATAAATATGGAAAGACCCAGGTGGCGCAGATCATCACCTATGGTACCATGGCGGCAAAGATGAGCATCAAGGATGTGGCGCGGGTAATGGATCTTCCATTGCCGGAGTCAAATGCCCTTGCAAAGCTCGTCCCCGATCGGCCGGGCACCGAACTACGCCGCGTGCTCAAGGCGCCCATGCGGACAAAGGACGGAGAGAAATCACTGGAGGAAAGAGACGGCCTGGGTGCGGAAGATCTGGAGAATGTAAGAAAGATAAGAGAGATCTATAACCAGGAGAATACACTGCTCAGCCGGGTACTACACGAGGCAGAGCGACTGGAAGGCTCTGTAAGAAATACGGGCATCCATGCGGCGGGCATCATCATTGCCCCGAGGGATCTCACCGACCTGATCCCTGTGGCCATCGCAAAGGATTCTCCTCTCTGGATAACCCAGATTGAAGGTAACGTGATCGAAGAGGCCGGCGTTATCAAGATGGACTTCCTCGGGCTGAAGACACTGACGATCCTCAAGAATGCATTGAACCTGATCCGCCAGAACCATGGCGTGGTCATTGACCTGGACGAGATCCCCCTCGACGATAAGAAGACATTCGAATTATACCAGTTGGGATCGACCATCGGTACGTTCCAGTTCGAAAGTCCGGGTATGCAGAAATACCTGCGCGAGCTGAAGCCCGATAAGTTCGGCGATCTCATTGCCATGAACGCGTTGTACCGTCCCGGACCTATCGCCTATATCCCTAACTATATCGACCGGAAGCATGGCAGGGAACCTATCTCGTATGATCTTCCCGAGATGACGGAAATCCTGGAGGAGACATATGGAATCACGGTGTACCAGGAACAGGTAATGCTTCTTGCGCAGAAACTGGCGGGCTTCAGTAAAGGAGATGCGGATGTATTGAGGAAGGCGATGGGTAAGAAACAGAAATCGGTGCTGGATAAGATGAAGAAGCAGTTCATCGACGGCGCCAAGGCGAAACTATTGCCGGAGGAAAGATTGGAGAAGATCTGGACGGACTGGGAGGCATTCGCGCAATATGCCTTCAATAAATCGCATTCCACCTGTTATGCCTACGTGGCTTACCAGACCGCTTACCTGAAGTCGCATTACCCGGGTGAATATATGTCTGCCGTTTTGAACAATGCCGGCAGTATCGATAAGATCACCTTCTTCATGGAAGAGTGCAAGCGCATGGGCATAAAAGTACTTGGACCGGATATCAATGAATCGTTGAAAGGGTTCGCTGTAAATAAGTCGGGCGTCATTCGCTTCGGCCTCGGTGGCCTAAAGGGCGTGGGTGAGGCGGCGGTAGAGAATATCATCCTGGAGAGGCAAAAGACTCCATATGCCAATATCTTCGACTTCATCAAGCGCATCAACCAGCGCGCGGTTAATAAGAAGACGCTGGAAAGCCTTGCCTATGCGGGCGCATTCGATTGCTTCCCGGACCTTCATCGTGCGCAGTACTTCTGCACACCGCCTGGAGAAACGGCAACCGGTCTTGAACGCGTGATCAGGTATGGACAGATCATCGCCGGGCAGCAGGCTACAGACACCCATACGCTGTTTGGCGATTTGCCGATCAGCATGGAGATCCCCGTTCCCCGCATTCCCGATTGCTCGCCCTGGTCGCTCACACAGCAGCTCGAATTTGAGAAAGAGGTAACGGGCATGTTCCTCAGCGGGCATCCGCTGGATCATTATCATTTCGAGATGAAACACTACGGAGTCACTTCCATTGCCGACTTCAACGAATTCAGGGATTCGATCAAGATGCAATCGAACCCGGGCAGGATGTTTCGTGTTATAGGCCTCGTTACACTGGCCGATCACCGGAGCGCACAGAACGGCAACAAGTATGGGCGGTTCACGCTGGAGGACTATAGTGGCAAGACGGAGGTATCGTTGTTCAGGGAAGAATACCAGCGGCTGTCGCCGTTTCTCACGCAGGGAAGTGCGGTCTTTATCACGGGCTACTTCAAACCAAGGTATAATAAGGAAGAATTCGAATTCAGGATAAATACGGTGTCGCTTGCAGAGACGCTGAAGAAGAACCTCACGAAGCAGGTGAGCATAGAAGTGCATCCGCAGGATGTGAGCAAGGAGATGATCGACTTCGTGGAGAAGAATCTGAAGAACTTCAGGGGCGGCAGCACTAACTTGAGGTTTATTGTAAAGGAACCTAAAAACAATCTGAAGATCAGCCTGGTAACGGGAACGAATGGGTTTGAAATGAACGAGGAAATGATCGAATTCCTGGAGAAAAGACCGGCTTTGGAGATACAGGTGTTAACGAATTGATAAGTAGCGACGAATTAGCAGGTTTGTCGCGAAAAAGACGGAAAAGGCTGACAAGTTTTACACAACTTTCTGTCAACTTCGGCTGTTAGTTATTACGGATGTAAATTTGCAATCCCTTACTACTGATAAAAATTAAAATCAATAAAATGGCAAAAGAATTCAATGATTCAAACTTCCAGGCAGATGTCCTGGCTTCTGATAAACTTACTGTGGTCGATTTCTGGGCGGAATGGTGTGGACCTTGCCGCGCAATAGGACCCGTTATTGAAGAATTGTCGAAAGAGTATGATGGCAAGGTGAATGTTGGTAAGGTGAATGTCGATAACAATCCGCAGGTCTCGATGAACTACGGGATCACTTCCATCCCTGCTATCCTTTTCATCAAGGGCGGACAGGTAGTGGATAAACTAGTAGGTGCGCAGCCGAAGGGAAATTTTGTGAAGAAGATCGAAGCGCATATCTAATTGTTTACAGATAAAAGATTTGACCCCGTTCTCTGAGCGGGGTTTTTTGTTTTATACACGTTTAAAAAAGCGCCGGGTTGGCAACCCGACAGTGCGGTTGCCAACCCGGAGGATGCTCAGGCGTGTACGCCCGTAACAGCCCCCGGTACATGTTTATAGCGGAAAACTAACGGGAAGGCTATTCCGAGCAATAAAGCATAGCCTGCAAAGGTGAACCAGATGCTGTGCCAGTCCTTCACCCCATTCACGGTGAAATGATCCACCACCCAGCCACTACCCACACCTCCCAGGAACGCGCCCAATCCATTCGTCATGATCATGAACAATCCCTGCGCACTCGCCCTGATAGTTGGCGGAGCCTCCTTCTCGATGAAGAGCGAACCCGATATATTGAAGAAATCGAATGCCATACCATAGATGATCATCGACAGTACCAACCACACGAACCCATTTCCAGGATCGCCGATACCGAACAACGCGAAACGGAAGACCCAGGCAAAGATGCTCATGAGCATGACTTTTTTTATCCCGAAGCGATGTAGGAAGAAGGGGATGGTCAGGATGAAGAGTGTCTCGGATATCTGCGAAACAGAGGTCAGCAGGTTGGGATGTTTTACGGCAAAGGATTCTGCATAGTCTTTTTGAAAATCGCTGAGAAAGGGTAATCCGAATGCATTGGTGATCTGCAACGCGGCGCCAAGGAACATGGCGAAGAGAAAGAATACGGCCATCTTCTTGCGCTTGAAAAGAACGAATGCGTCGAGCCCGAGGGAAGAGATCAATGTCTTCTTCTCGTTTGATTTGACCGGCACGCAGCCCGGCATGGTAAACGCATACACGCCTAAAACAAACCCCGCAGCTGCACTTACATATAATTGCAGCGAGTTGACGGTCCAGCCGGCGAGATCCACCATCCACATCGCGCAGATGAAACCAATAGTACCCCATACCCGGATCGGTGGAAAGTCCTTGATGATATCGAAGCCCTTCTTTTCAAGAACGATATAGGAAACGGCATTGTTGAGCGCAATGGTCGGCATGTAGAACATGGCATTCAACAGCATCACGATATACAGCGTTGGATAGTCGGTGATCGTGGAGGCCCATAGCAGCAGACCTGCGCCGATGATATGACAAACACCCAATACACGCTCGGCATTCACCCAGCGATCGGCCACGATGCCGAGGAGACCCGGCATGAACAGCGAGGCAATTCCCATAGTGCCATAAATACTGGCCACCTGCCCTCCCGTAAAATGAAGGGTGACGATCATATATCCACCCATAGAGATCAACCAGGAGCCCCAGACAAAGAATTCCAGGAAATTCATGGCAACAAGGCGCAGCTTGATATTCATTATGCAGTTTTTAAAACAGTAAGATAGTGGAAAATGTGCCAATTAGCCAATTAGAGAATGTGCCAATTAGGGCGTGCTATGATTCGAAGTGAATGATCGGATAAGGTCATTGGCACATTTGCACATTGGCTAATTGGCACATTCGCTAATTGACCAATTGGCTGATTATTGTCGTAACTTTACACCGTTTAAATGCACTCTATGACTCCTCCTTTTCCCCGAACGATGTTCACCAGTTCCTCTGTCGGAAACGAACTCGCAGCCATTGCCGACAAGGTGCGCCGCAACGAACGCATCACCGATGAGGATGGGCTTCTTCTCTTTGAAAAGGGCAGCCTCTCCTTTCTCGGTACACTCGCCAATTCTATCCGGGAAAAGTTGCATGGCGATACCACCTATTTCAACCGCAACTTCCATATCGAACCGACGAATGTATGCGTCTTCTCCTGCCATTTCTGTTCCTATAGCCGCTTATATGCCCACCGCGATGAGGGTTGGGAACTCACGATGGAACAAATGCTGGATATCGTAAAAAGCTACGATGGCAAGCCCGTGACCGAAGTTCACGTGGTAGGTGGCGTACACCCGAAGATGAACCTCGAGTTCTTCGCCGAGC
>DATHKS010000346.1:0-2347 GCA_035488975.1 Chitinophagaceae bacterium
AGGTTTTTGCGAGAAGGCGGATCAATTTAATAATTTGGCAATTTGGTAATTTGACAATGGGGCGTGCTCCGATCAGTAATGACTAACGAACCATAGGATCATTGTCAAATTACCAAATTAACTTCTCACTTCCGCAGCTGCACCCTTCCCACCAATCCCCCATAAACAAACTTCTGCTTCTTATCATATCCTTCCTTGCCAATACCGTTCAATCCCCATGAAAAATCGGGGCCCAGTGACCATGACACGCGGTTGCGCGAGCCGAAGCGGAAGGCAAATCCCGTATTCAGTGTTGTGTATAGCCGGTTGGTGAGAGATGTTTTGTGATAATAAATGCCTCCCAGCCCTTCATCATACAATAAGCTATTTGTGCTGATCAGGTAGCCCAGTGATACGCCGCTCTCCCAGAGTATCGGCACCTTCTTACCCTTGTTCAGCTGCAACTGATAGGCAATAGGGACTTCAATGAAATGATAGCGGTTGTGGAAGGTCTTCTGTTGAACGCCTCTGTACAGTGCGTCCAGCTGCACCGCTCCTATGGCGTTGTTGAAGGATATGGCGCTATTTATATAGTTGCCTACCTTGATGCTGCTGGCGAGGTACTGGTATTTTAGGCCTGTCTTCAATGAACTTCTTTTCGTGATCTTCCATTCAGCCAATGCACCGATACCGAACGCCTTGCCCGTTCTCACCGGAGAGGGTGAGTTCAAAGCAATGTTTCCATTGATATTGGTTGGGCCATTTTGCGGCGAAGTAAGTGCCGGCGGCAGGGCTTTCTCCGGAGTGGTGATCGTTCTCTGGTCTGCCACGCCTCCCGAGAGTTGAAGCTCCCACCGGATCGTATTCTTCTTGCCCTGTTTCTTTACCACAGGCGGCGTTTCCGGGTTGACTGCCGTCACCTGCAGGGTATCGGCTTTCCCCGTTTGCGTCTTTGCCGGAAGATCATTGCTAACGGGCTGTTGTGTCGCCGGGATAGTCTTACCACCCGCAGCTTCATCATTGATGGTCCTGGTCGCCGCGTCTTTGTCCTGCTTCGTGTCCTTGTTCGTCGAAGGGTTTGGGCTGACCGCGGTTAAATCGTTTTCAAGGGGTACGGATCCACGATCCTTTGTATTTTTCCCGTCGGTCGGCCGGTCCGTTATTTGATTCGTTGCCTGGTATCCACTCTTCGTTGTTACCTGGGCGGTGACATTCTTACTCTTATTTTTATTCTCATCCTTTCCACCAGCTTGCGTTGCTATATCTGTGGACGTTGGTTCCGGAGTGCCAATGATGGCCGGGGAAGTCGTCTCGTTTTGCGCATCAGCCCCAATACCATTATTATCCCTCTTGTTTGCTGTCACTGTCTCGGAAACGGGCTGTTGTCCGGTTGCGGATGAGGGAGCCTGCCCAACACTCCCCGCGGGCAAGGAAGGACTGTTCTTTACGGCCACCTGGCTTTCATGAGAAAATAATTGCTTCGATGAAATGAGATAACCCGCGCCCGAAAGCAAGAGCAGGCCGGTCAGGGAAAGAATGAAGAATACAACGCGTCTCTTTTTCTTCCGTTGCAGTTCCTCCTCTATCCTGTCCCACACCTTCCCGGATGGAGACAGCCTTAGCTCCTCCATCTTTTGCTTTACTTTCTTTTCAAATTTATTCTCCTCCATACCTCTCCTTTTTCATTTCTAAAGAATATTTTTCTATCCAGGTAATGAGCAGGTTCCTGGCCCTGGAATATTGCGAGCGTGATGTGCCATCGCTGATGCCGAGCATTTCACCGATCTCCACATGTGAATACCCTTCCACCGCATGCATGTTGAAGATCACCTGGTAACCGGGTGGCAACTGGCGAATAAGATCGGACAGTTCCTTGGCCTGCAGGCGGACCGCCGGGTCATCATCCACCACCGGATGGAGGTATTCTTCGGTGAAGAACATCTCTTCCTGGTATTTGCGATGGCGTTTTAGGTAATTGAGGGCCGTATTGACCATGATGCGACGGATCCATGCTCCCAGTTCTCCCTCGTTTTTGTATTGTGCAAGATGGTGGAACACCTTGATGAATCCTTCCTGTAAAACGTCTTCTGCGTCCCTGATAGAGCGTGTGTAGCGATAACAGACCCCCAGCATGGATTCCGCGTACTGCTCATAGAGCTGCCGCTGTGCCTGGACCTTCCCCTTCAGGCAATCCTTTACAAGTTTCAGTTGATCCATCTGGTTGTATCTCCTGCTGACAATATAACTATGTTAATCGTTGCATGTAACAAAAATGCCGCCCCGGCACAGAATGTCGGGGCGGCAGTAAAAAAAGCTAATATCTTATTCTACCTTGAAATCTACTTTCCTGTCACCCCACAGGATAGTA
>DATHKS010000347.1:0-4748 GCA_035488975.1 Chitinophagaceae bacterium
TCAATGGCGAGGCCGTTGCGGAAGAGGGAAGATCGTTGATACAATCGAAGGCGGCGGGCGCTATCAATAATTTCAATTGCCATAAAAAGATTGCGCGGGATCTCGAAGTAGCCTGGAAGGATGAGAAGCAGGTTCCCGTTATCGAGGCACTCGATGGACAACTGATCACGAACCGCCTGATGATGACTCCTCATGTCAAAGATGGTAAACTGGTCAGTGATGTGGCTAATGATATGCTGAAGATCGTGGTGATCAACAGGTACCAGAACGCGCCGGTTGCTGTCAGTTTCATAAAGAATTTTACATTGAAGGAAGGTGCGCTCGCCTCTACGGTGGCGCATGACAGTCATAATATCGTGGCCGTTGGTGTGGATGATGAGAGCATTACCCAGGCCGTTAACCTGTTGATCGATTGTAAAGGCGGTGTGAGTTTCGTGAAGACTGGAGTCGAGATGGTGGTGCCGTTACCGGTGGCGGGCCTAATGAGCAATGAAGATGGCTACAAGGTGGCCGAACAATATTCAATGATCGACCGGGCGGTAAAAGACGCTGGCTCGACACTTGGTTCTCCATTCATGACGCTTTCATTTATGGCGTTGCTGGTAATTCCATATTTGAAACTAAGCGATAAGGGGCTGTTTGATGGAGAGAAGTTTCAATTCGTCTAGTTTTTTTGAACCACGAAGGCACGAAGAACACGAAGAGGCACGAAGGAATACAAGAGGCCTGTGATCCTTGTGCTGTATTTTCCTTGTGTTCTTTGTGGTTAAAAACAAACCACAAGGAACACAAAGGGCGCCTGAAGTCAGACGCCCTTTTTACTTTTTAATTTTGACTTTTGCCTTTTTTACTGTGCTTCGCACGCATCCTCCACCGTCTCATCATGCCAGGGGAAACTCGACGCATTCTTATCCAGTTCCCAATAGAACTTCGTTCTGGGCCGGTTGTAATTCCCTATCTCGTTCAGCGTTTCGGCATCATACAGCCTTCCGTTCACCATGGTGTACCGGATGCTTTCCGTATTCCTGATATTCTCCAGCGGATTCTTATCCATTACCAGGAGATCCGCCAGCTTACCCACTTCGAGTGACCCGATCCACTTATCGAACCCGAGGCTGAAGGCCGAATTGATCGTTGCCGTTTCCAATGCCTGGTGATTCGTCATCCCGCCCTGCTGCATCATCCAGATCTCCCAGTGCGCCCCCATACCCTGTAGCTGTCCATGTGCTCCCATGTTGACCCGTACCCCCACGTCCATTAATTTCTTCACGCTCTTCGAGGTAAGGATATGCCCGTTCTCATATTCCTCTTCCGGCAACATGATCCGGTACCTGCTCCGGGTATCGATGACCGATCTCGGTGTAAATCTCAGCAGGCGCTCCTTCTCCCATACGTTGGTATGCTGGTACCAGTAATATTCACCGCTCACGGCCGCATAGTTCACGATCAGCGTCGGCGTATAAGCTGTCTGCGAATTCTTCCACAGTTGTATCACATCGTTGAAGAGTGGTGCAACGGGCATGTTGTGTTCAATAGTGGTATGTCCATCGAGGATCATTCCAACGTTGTGGTAAAAGAAGGAACCGCCTTCGGGCACCACTTCCATCTTTAATTCCCTTGCGGCCTGGATGATCATCTGGTTTTGGTCCCGGCGCGGTTGGTTATAACTTTTTACCGAGAAAGCGCCGTAGGCCTTCGTTCTCCGCAATGCACTCCGCGCGTCGTCGATGGAATTGATCACTGCCTTGAAGTCGCCATCGGCTCCATATAGTATCGTGCCGGTTGAGAACACCCGTGGGCCTTCCATCAATCCAGCCTTTACCAATTCGCTTTGTGCGAATACCATCTCGCTGTTGGCGGAAGGATCATGCATCGTGGTGACACCGTAGGCGAGATTGGCAAAATAAGGCCAATGCTTCTGCGGTGTGATGCCCGTCCTGAAATGGCCTCCATGACCATGCGCATCGATGAAGCCCGGCGTGATGGTCTTGCCGTTGCAATCGATCTCTTTGGTCCCCGCAGGAATAGAAACATCCCCGGTCTTCCCTATTGCTTTTAGCAGGTTGCCTTCCACCAATACCGTTCCATCCTCTATCACCTCATCGCCCTTCATGGTAATGATCCGTGCATGTGTGAATGCGATCGATCCCTTTGGCTTGTCCATTGCTACTTCCAGCCCGATATCGATGCCCTTTTCCGGCACCTTGAATAATGAGTCGGGCTTATTCGCAATAAAATCAAAACGCTCTTCCAGGTTAATGGTGTAGTACTGGTTACCGAGCGTATAATGTAATTGTTTGTTATCCGCCGACCAGTGAAGATTGATGCCCGCGTCTTTCGAGACTACCTTGACGGGGAAATCTTTTGTACTGCTACCGATATCGATCGGCTTTCCCGTCTTGGGCAATGCCGCTACATACACTTCAAAGAGATCGATGAATGCGATCCAGTTCTCATCGGGTGAGATGGTGAACTGGCTGCCATAGGCGCTTTTCAGTTGTACCCTGTCGTCGTCTCCATTCAGCTTACAACTATTCATGCCATTGCCTGCGAGATAATAGATGCGGTCGCCGGCGGCATTGAAGCGCGGCGCGTTACCCCGTTCGGTCACGAATGACTCGTTGGTTCCATCCGCATTCATTGTATAGATGCCGGGTCTCGATGTGTACGCGGGTCCAAGCACATCACTTCCTCCCTCCTTGCGGAACACTATAGATTTCCCATCGGGGGAAAGGGTTGGTGTATGATATATTCCTTTCGCCCTGGTTAGGCGGGCCGGTTTTGCCGGTCCCTGCATGTTGATCCTGTAGATAGCGCCGGAGGCTGAATCGTCCCAGGTAATGAAAAGTAAGGTCTTGCCATCTGCAGAAAATGAGGGCTCGAACTCGAAGTCGGTGCCGGATGTCAACCGTTGTGGTTTGCCGGCAGGTAATTCTTTTTTCCATAGATAACCCACGCCATTGAACACTACCCATTTCCCATCGGGCGAGGTTACGGCCTGGCGAATCACATTGGCGGTAAATGTAGAAGGATTGAGTTCCTGTTGAAATCGCGGAGCATCATAGATGCGTTGCTTGACATTGCAGCTGAAGGGTATCTCGGTCTCTTTATTCACTCCATTGACATCGATCTTCCTGATCTTCCCCATGCTCCAGATCACGATCTGGCTATCGTCGGGCGTCCATGCATAGCCGGTGTACAATCCAAATACGGACCAGGCTTCCTGTTGATCCTTGCTCAACTGGTCGTAGATGGGCCATTCCTCACCGGTCTCCAGGTTGCGCAGGAAGAGTACGGTCTTGGTACGCACTCTCTTTACGAAGGACATCAGCTTTCCATTATGCGAGAGCTGTGGCCGCACGGCGCCGCCCGGTCCACCGGTCACTGTTTCTACGGTCCCCTTGTTTCGGTCGAAGCGTTTTATGACGAAGATCTGGTTGTTCGGATCCTTATTGTATTGGAAGAAGCCGCCGGGATACATGTCTTCGCTATAGTAGACATATCTTCCATCGGGGGAAACGACGGGTTCGTTGACATCCTGCTGATCATTCTTACGCATGGTGAGTTGGAGGCCATTCCCGCCGCTGATATGATACATCCACATTTCTCCGGCGCCGAGGGAGCGCGTGGAGGTGAAATGTTTACGGGCGATGATGTATTGACCATCGGGCGCCCAGGTGGCATTGTTCAGCAAACGAAAGGTCTCTTTCGTAATGGCGTGAGCATCGCTTCCATCGCGATTCATTACCCAGATATTATCGCCACCACCGGCATCGGAGGTAAACAATATCTTCTTTCCGTCGGGGCTGAACCGTGGCTGTACCTCGAAGGCGTGACCGCTACGCAGCACCCTGGCCTCGCCACCTGCAATCGGTAGAAGGTAAATATCGCCCAGCAGGTCGAAGGCGATCTCCTTCCCATCGGGTGATAGATCGAGGTTCATCCAGGTTCCTTCGTTCACGGTAAAACTGACCTCTTTGAAAGGGCCTTCGGGATTGGAGACATCCCATTTCTTATCTTTCTTTTCCTGCGCCGGAAGCGCAAATTGTAAGAGCAAAGCAGCGGTAATAGTGAGGCAATATCTGTAGGACATGTGATTGGTTTGTGAGGGAAGATACTTTCATAATGGGAAATTGACAATACTGGCGGTTGTAAATATTTAATACCTAATAGTCAATGTTCGATGGACAGGGTTTAATTAAGGCGGAGCGGATCTCGAAGGGCATATGTCGGGGCCGAATATAGGAAAGACGTCGCTTTAGTCAGGGCCATTTTTCACCCTCCCAGGATGAGGGCAAAAGGTTAACGAACTCCTTTTAAAATGTAGTCCTCGGCTAGAAAAAAAGTGTCTTGTTTCTTAAATGACCTGCTAAAGCTGTAAAAGAGGTGGAGTCACCATCCTCGTAATGTGACCAGACGATATTTGTAAGCCAGTCCGAGAGCATTATTCCCTCATTTAAATGACTATGGGTAGGATCATCTATAATAAGCGTGGGGGAACTTAGGTCAAACCACATGATGCTCTGTAAATAATCGCAACAACTATTACCACTCGCAACTTTTACAGACCTGTTATCTCTTGTAAGGGTGCATTGAGCATGTGTTTTGATCTTATCTAATATAGATAAGCGCATCATATAATTATAAAGTTTGTTGGGATCTGTTTGTATATGAGTTTGCACCTTTGGCTTCCTCACTGTGATAGCGCCGATACTAAATGATGACTCGGAATTGCACAATTTTATTAT
>DATHKS010000348.1:0-3020 GCA_035488975.1 Chitinophagaceae bacterium
CCATTGGCATATTTGCACATTGGCCAATTATCTTCAAATCAATCAACCTCGCCGACCAGCACGCCCCATTGGCACATTGGCCAATTTGCTAATTAAAAAAAAGCCACTGAGAAAACTCAGTGGCCCCGACCTTAATGGTCAGCAGATTATTTTTATGGAGCAGCCCGGCTACGCGATAATAACCGAAGGCTTCCATGATTTATCTGTTGATTGCATGAATACCTCCTTTTTATTTGATGAATAATAAAGTTAGGAGATAAAGATTAAAAAATCAAACCCGAAAGATCCCAGCTTGCGCGCTATTCTCCTAAGGCCCGAGGATCCTGCTATTATTCAAATAACTTGTAATATCTGTGCTCGTTGGTGTAACATCCGCCGGGAACACAGCTATTAATTTCCCGTTCTCGTCCAGCAGGAATTTTGTGAAGTTCCACTTGACGATCGGATCATCATACCCTTGCTTGCGTGCCTCATCGATGAGGTATGAAAATATGGGATGCCGCGGGTATTCGATCGTTCCCACTGCGCTGCTCTTCTCTGCTATCGGGAAGGTCACGCTGTAAGTATAGGTGAAGAAATCCTTGATCTGCTCATTGGTCTTGAATTCCTGGTTACCGAAATCATCTCCGGCGGGAATGGCTATCACGACAAGTTTTTCCTGGTAGGCTCTGTATATCTTCTCCATCTGTTCGAGCTGGAATGTGTAGGGCGATTTCGATGCTGTATTCACGATCATTATCTTCTTTCCCTTGTATGTGTCAAGATCAATAACGGAATGGTCGATGACAGACTTCAGCTTGAAATCGTAGATCACTGGGCCCGTTGGCAAGACAATGACCGCGAGCAGGCAACTGACGAGGAGTGCTTTCATTTTTTGGGATTGGATTGAGACCCCAAAATAATATTCAGCGTCGTTCTCCCTATGAAATCCGGCGGATATTTCTTTCCTCACGGATGTTTACGGAGTTTCAGGCGGGGCGCTGAGGTAGTTTCCCGGAAATAGGCGCGAACCTTTTCGATATTACCCCTAATGACAGCGGCGGCCCTCGGGCCGCCGCTTCGGGCATCGTTTACGATCCCTCAAGCAAAATCTTGATACGGGCACTATTCCTCCTTCGAAAATTTGGAGGCATTTTCTTTGACATCGATCTTCTCGAGCTTGGTGTCAGGTTTGCTTAGCAAAGTGTACTTTTTATCCGATGCGTTCAAGTCCAGGAATTTCTTATTAAGGTTGGTATTGATCGTCTTCTCATTCTTATTGACAACACGTTTGTCCTCCAGAAGCTTTTTTTTCTGAATTTCGAGGTCCTTCCTCATCAATTGCATCTTTTTCGTGAAGATGGATCTGTCTGAACGCTGGTCGTCCAGGAACGATTCCTTTTTCAAATCGGATTGCCGCTGCCCGAACAACTTTCGCTTACTCTCAAGCGGTCCTGCTGTATCTCTACGAAATTTCATTTCCATTTTCCGCTCGTCCCTCTCCCGCTCCAATTGATCGCGCTTCTGCTCCAATTGTTCGCGGTCCCGCTCCCGAAAATTGCGTTCATCTTGCTTTTCCTGTTTTACCTGCCGGTCTATTTTTTCCTTTAACACTTTCATTCTCGGCTCATCGGTCTCGCGTACCGATTGCTTGCGCTCGCGCATCTGAAAATCGTCTCCGCGTTGCTGTTCCTGTTTTCTCTGCCGATCTATTCTACCCCTTTCTGCTTCCAGCAGTTTCATCTTGCGCTGGTGAGTCTTCATATTCATTTCTTCGCTTCGGCTGTCGCGGTCACTCATCCGTTCTTTTTGCATGGCTTTCATTTCGATCTGGCGCTGTTCCATTTCGCGCTGCCTTTCTCTCAGGCCCTGTTTCCTGTCTTCCACCATTCGCCTGGTGTTTTCCTTTCGTACCTGTACGGCCAGCTCAACCTTTTGGAAAAAACCGGAATAGTTAGTCCATTCGCTTTCGGGCACGGATTTTCCATCGATAGTGAAATCGGTCATCTTGTTGTTCACTTTCGTAATCACGTATCTCTTGCCCTTATAGTCGGTAACGGTGAGGGCCTCCATACGTGTCTCTCCATCGTCATTCACATAATTGGAAAGGCCGTCGATCTTGAGATCATCTAAATCGGATTGCGTTTTAGGTGAAGGAACGGTGTCTACCGGGTTCTTTTCATGTGAGACTCGTCTTGCTTTCGTGATAGGAGCAACAGGCTTCATGTCGACAATAGTCATCTTCGCGGGAGCAATATCAGTTTTCACCACCGCAACAGGGGAATTGAGAATGGAAGGCTCGGCCGGCTTTGAAGGAATGAAGGTAAACGCGGTCATCACAGCGAGCCCGGCAAACAGAAACATTTTTTCCATGACATTTAATTTTTCGTTTTCCCGCGTCAGCATTCTCCTGACACGGTTCAATAAATAGTTTCTCCTGGTGCCGAGTGCCATTGCAAATCCGTTGGCGCTTAGCTGCCGTTCCTGGAAGGAGATCAATGCTTCCAGGTAAGTCTCCCTGTGAGCGGTGTTAGCCACAACGATATCATCGCAGGCGGCTTCTCTCTCCCGGCGAAGAAGTGAGGATATCCAGAGAATGCCGGGGTTGAAAAAGAAAAGAGCTTCGATGATCCGTTGAATAAGATTGATGGCAAAATCCTTTCGGCGGATATGTGCCAGTTCATGAAGAAGTATTGTCTCCACCTGTCCAGGAGGAAGTTGGGCCAGCAGTCCCAATGGAATGAAGATGACAGGCTTGAAGAAGCCAACGGCGACCGGCACCTTCACCAGGCGCGACTGGAGCACACGCACGTTGCTGCTCATACGTAATCTCGCTGACAGTTCCTGTAGCCTGGCTATCCATTCCCCAGGTAAGGCTGTCGATTCATTCCTGCGAATACGGCTGATGCCCGAGAGGCCCGCGCATAATCTCAAACATTTAAAGGCAAAGAAGATGAACCATGCCAGTACGATCGGCGCCGAATGGTCTCCGATGAATGCGACCAGGTCAGTGATCATGTTTCCCCTCACCTGCCCCGATG
>DATHKS010000349.1:0-4499 GCA_035488975.1 Chitinophagaceae bacterium
AGAAGGACCTCCTTCCTCGTTCTTCTTAAATATCGTTGAGCGACATTAATAAACGAGATATATCGGATAAATTTATTTGAAGAGGCAGACTGATTGGTCTGCCTTTTATTTTTTAGCAATTCCGGTCTCTTGAAGTAAAAAGTCAAAAGTCAAAAGAACAGCCGTCGTGATTTTTTCAAGGACACGCGGTGTAAAGCTGGATGGATATTTCTCCGCGTCCCGTCTTACCAGGCAAAAAAGAGTGGCCGCCCGCTAGAGACCGCCACTCCTTATGATATTTAAAGCATTCTTAATTAGCATCAAACCATAATCGGGTCGTCAACAGATCGGGGCCCTGGTTTGCAACCGCATTCAATTTGCGCCATTGAGGGATTGTTCAGTACCGGGGTAAATGAAACGAACGGGTATCTGGCCATTCAACACCGTGTTGACAGAAGCAGTGAGCTGCGGGTAGTCGAGCCTGCGTCTCTCTGCAAACGCCTCCAGGCCCTGGCCGAAGAGCGCGATCCATTTCTGCTCCCCAATGGATTTCTTAAAATTTGCGTTGTCATACTGAACGGAGGGCTGTGCTACATAGGTAGCCGCCACCACATCGGCAATGCCATATTGTTTCAGTGAAGCCTTGATGGCCTGCTGGTAAAGATCGGCTGCATTCTCCGCCGTGAAACCGCGGGCCGCTGCTTCTGCACGGTCAAACAGCAGTTCTGCATAACTGAAAATTACAGCAGGCGCCTGCGGGAGCAGGAAATAGGCTCCCGGCCTGGAGGTCTTGGCAAAACCCAGGATACTCGCCTCCGAGGTAGTCAACCCATTGGGTATGCCCACATATTCCTGCGGGGTAGGGGTCTGCGTCTTGCTCGCGAAGATGGGCAGACGCGGATCATTCAATTGAAATAATTTATCGACGATCGTCTTGCTGATGCGATAATCGTCCCTGGTCTCGAATAACGCGCTAACCGGGTTCTGTTGCGGTGAGGTGAGATAAACGAGTTGGGCATTGTCTGCATTATCACTGATGAAGACGCCTCCATCCGCCGTCAACTCATCCAACACCTCTTTAGATTTCGCCGGTTCTTTGTCCGCGATCCGCAAGGCTATCCGGAGACGCAATGAATTAGCCAGTTTCTGCCACCGTGAAATATTGCCGCTATAGATGACGTCGCCACCGATGGCTTTCCCGGAAGGATCAAGAAGCGCCAGGGCATTCTTCAGGTCATCGAGCAATCCGAAATACACATCCTTCTGCGGATCGAAGACCGGCGTAATGAACTCGTCGATGGAACCCGCCTGCTTATAAGGAATGTCGCCGTATGCATCGGTGAGCAGCAGAAATACCCAGGACCGCAATACCAGGGCCACGCCATTATAATTCGGATTGTTCAGGTCAGCGCTAAGCTCGATGATCTTATTAAGGTTTGTGATGCTCTGGGAATAACCGGTGGACCAAAGACTGGTGAAGCTGCTGTTCGAAAAGATGAACCTGTCTTCTTCGGTATATTGGATCTTGGCCCAGTGCTGAACAAACAGCAGGCTCGAATTCATAGTGTTGGCTGTACCCCAGTAAGCATCCGCCGTATTCTTAATGGCGCCGGTAAGAAGATAATCGGGTTGAGCATTTTCGGTAGCATTGGGATTGACGTTGACCCTGTCCAGCTCTTTATTGCAGGAGGCCGCAGCGAGCGCCAACACCAGTAGTATATATAATTTTGTCTTTTGCATGTTCGTGAGATTTAGAATTTCAGGTTGAGATTAAAACCATAACTGCGCGTTGTGGGATTGGAAAGGCTTTCCAGGCCTTGCGCATTACCGGTGTTGAAAGCTACTTCGGGATCGATATCATCCACATTGCGATGTATGATCCAGAGATTGCGGCCAACGAGGGAAACGGAAACGCCTTCCAGGTGGAGCGGGCGGATCCATCTTGCCGGAAGATCGTAACTAAGTTTTACCTCGCGCAATTTCACATAAGAGGCGTCGAAGATGTTGGCCTCGTCGATAGTTCGAAAGGACTTATAGTACTGCTGAGCAGGCAATATCTTGTCGTTAGGATGATGATCTGCCGTCACACCATTGAAGATGATTCCGTCGTCGTACACAATTTCTCCTGCGGGAGCTGCGACGCCCGGGTCAATCCTTACCGTTCCATTGGCCTTCACATTGCCCGGGTAGTAATAGGAGAGACCCCCATACTCTGCGGCCCGTCCTGGAAGGGTAGACGCCAGTACACCTGTATAGGTGCCAGTGGCAAAGGTTCCGTTATAGATCGATCCGCCAAAGCTGGCATCAACCAATATACCGAGGCTGATGCCTTTATAGGTGAACGTATTGGTGATGCCTCCAATCCAGTCAGGCGTGTACTTTCCCAATGTTTTCTTCGACGGGTCTATTTGCGGTGCGCCAGTGGAGTTGACAAGGATGTTCCCATCCGCATCCCGGAGGAAGGCATTGCCATATAAAGTACCGTATGGCTGTCCAACAGCAGCGATCACCTGTGCCGAATTGGAACCTATCACATAGTTCTGTAGCAATCCCGCCTTGTCAAGTTCAATGACACGGCTGCGATTGACGGCATAGTTGACATCGATGTCCCAGGTAAATTTATTTTTCACGGGAGTGATTCCCAGTTGAGCCTCGAATCCCTTGTTGTTGATCTTGCCGGCATTGAGCAATTTGGACCGGTAACCGGTGGCAGGTGTCACATCCACACTAAGTATCTGGTCGTAGCTGTTGGTATTGTACAGGCTGAGATCTACACGAATCCTTTTATTGAACAACAGCGCTTCGGCCCCCAATTCAGTAGAGGTGGTAGTCTCAGGTTTCAGGTCTGGATTCAGATCGGTGGTAGATGCACTCAACTGCGGGTATGCTCCAAAGGGTGAGCCGAAGACATAAGTATTTACCGAACGATAAGGGTCGGCATCCTTTCCAACCTTCGACCAGCCACCGCGGAGCTTTGCATAGTTCAACACCGGGCTCTTGATATGCAACGCCTCTGTGAGCACCAGGCTTCCATTGAAGGATGGATAAAAATAGGAACGGTTTTGTGCAGCCAGCGTTGATGACCAGTCATTGCGTCCCGTAACATTCACGAAGAGAAAATTGCGGAAGCCGACTTGCCCCGAAGCGAAGAGGCTATACGACTTGAGTCGGCTGAAACTATTGGAAGAAACCAGCGGATCCCTCGAGTTACTCAACGAATAAAGACCTGCCACCGCCAGCCTCGGAGCGCTCTGGTCGTTTTGTTCCAGGTATCGTGAACGGATATTGCCGCCCCCCAGCGCTTCCAGGCTGAAATCGCTATTAAGTGACTTGTTATAGTTTAGTGTAGCCTCGGTATTGGTCTCGCTCACGGTGAATCCGTTTTCGGTATAGGATCCATAGGGAGATCCATTGGTTCCATAGGCGACTTTGATCTTACGGCGATCATTGTAATAATCGGTACCCGTCCTGACGTTGAGATCGAGGCCTTTGATGATCTTATAGTTCAGGCCAACACTACCGATCAGCCGGCTACGTTTTTGTTCCACCGTATTCTCATAGGCCACCCAATAGGGATTGCTGTAGTAGCTGTTGTTCCAGTTGATGGGTATGCCGTTCTCATCCCTGTAATTCCTCAATTGGTGAATGTCCACCTGCCGGCCAAACCAGATGAACTGCAGCATGGTGCTTGTGGCCCGTGTACCGCCCGTGCCCGGCAGGTTATCCGCCGCCAGCCGGCTATAGTTTGCATCGGCGGTAAAGCTGAGCTTGGGCGTCAGGCGAAGCGTTGTATTAAGTGAGAAGGAATTCTTCCCTTGCTCCGAATTGGGTATGATACCCTGCTGCTTGAGATTATTAAAAGAGAGACGGTAATCGAATTTGTCGCCGGCATCCGCTATGGCAATGCCATTGGACAATAATGATCCCGTTCTGAAATAATCACGCACATTATCGGGATGGGCAATAAAAGGAACTGGCTCTCCATTGGAATAGAACTGCGGTATCAGCCTTCCATCGAGCCTGGGTCCCCAGCTCTCATCTACTCCATCGTTGATGCCGCCGCCTTTGCCGTCCACATAGCTGAACTTACCTTCAGAACCCTGGCCGAAGGCATTTTGATACTTTGGCAATGTCAGTACGCTCTCTCTGACAATATTGGAGTTGACCGTAATGCCTATTCCCTTTTTCGACTTTCCCGTCTTGGTCTTAATGAGTATCACACCTCCTGCTGCGCGTGAGCCATATAGTGCGGCCGCATTCGGACCTTTCAGCACGCTGATCGATTCGATATCGTCGGGATTGATATCGGAAATGGCATTGGCATAGTCACGCGCGCCGCCTGAATTGAGCTGCGAATTATCCACCGGTATGCCATTGACCACGAATAGCGGCTGGTTGTTACCGGAAATGGAGGTCTCGCCCCTGATCACGATCCGCGAGGAGCCCATATCGCCCTGGCTGTTGGTGATCCTCACGCCCGCTATCTTTCCAGCAAGTGCATTAACGAGATTGGGTTCCTT
>DATHKS010000350.1:0-2649 GCA_035488975.1 Chitinophagaceae bacterium
GTCTACCGGTTCAATAGAAGAAATGCAAGGAAGGGACTTTTTCACTCAGTAATTAATCGTATGATGAATCAAATACCGCATCCTTATCCCGTAATTAAAGCCCTTTGCGCTTATTCTACCTAATCCTATATTGAATATTTATACGCCACTCTGCCAATTAGAATCCCCGGCATCCTAATTTGGAATAGTTCTCTCATCGCCCAAACATTTTTTCCAACTGTTCCTCTCTCAACTCTACATAAGTCGGATTGCCATCGGGTGAGATATTAGGATGCTCACAGGAAAAGAGATCCTTAACGAGGCCGCTCATTTCCCTTTCCGTCAGGCGCACGCCCGTCTTCACGGCTTGTTGCCGTGCAAGGGCACGAATCAGTTTTTCCCTCTTGGAAAATTTCACTTCGCTGCTGAAATGCTTGTATTGTTCCAGCAATACGTCCACGATATATTTCTCATTGCCCTGCTCGGTATCGGCCGGCGTTCCCCGTATCACGAAAGTATTTTTTCCAAACGGCTCGATGAGATAGCCGAGCTCCCTGAGATCGGGCATGAGTTCTTCCAGTATCATCGTGTCGGCGGGTGCCAATTCCAGGGTTACGGGAAAAAGAGTTTGTTGCGCGGCTATCGTCTTTCCGAGAGCAGCTGCCTTCATTTGCTCATAGTGTATCCTCTCATGTGCTGCCTGCTGGTGGATGATGATAAAGCCGTTGGCCGATGCGGTAACGATATAGGAATTCAATAACTGGAATAGCTCGCCCTGGCCCGCATCCGCCCACCCGGCTGTAGACTCGAAGCCGGCCGTTGGCGTATTGGGAGTCTCCGGCTTGATACTTCCACCCTGCGAATCATTGGTCTCGTAAAAGTCTTTCCAGTTCCTGAGTTCGTCGCGCTTATCCGGCTCGATAAAGTGAGCCTGGTTTTTCTGGGTAAAGCCCTTGAACAGCGACGTGGAGGCCGCGGAGGATCGTCTTTCTTCCGTAAAGGGTTGTTGAATGGAAGACAGTTGCTGGATCGTGGCATCCAGATCAAAATCGAGGGTGGGGGTCACGCTGAATTGAGCAAGTGCATGCTTGACGGCGGCCTGCACGAAAGCATATACGATCTTTTCATCCTCGAACTTGATCTCCTGTTTGGTAGGATGAACATTCACATCGATCTGCTCCGGGTTGAGATCAATGAAGAGCACATACATTGGAAAGCAATCCGTGGGGATCATTTCCTGGTAGGCATTCATCACTGCATGGTTCAGGTAGGCGCTCCTGATGAAACGATTGTTTACGAAAAAATATTGATCGCCCCTCGTCTTCTTAGCCGTTTCCGGTTTTCCCACGAAGCCATAAACGTTCATGTAGTCCGTATCTTCCTTTACGGTCACCAGTTTTGAATTGTAATTATTCCCCAGCAATTGCAGAATTCGCTGCTTGAGACTTCCCGCCTCGAGGTAGAAGAGTTGCTGGCCATTGCTGGTAAGTGTAAAAAGCAGATGGGGGAACGCCATGGCAACCCTCGTGAACTCGTCTACGATATGACGCATTTCCGCGGCATTGCTCTTCAGGAAATTCCGGCGGGCTGGCACATTGAAGAAGAGGTTCTTCATCGCAATGCTGGTGCCGGTTTGTGCGGCCACGGGCTCCTGTTTGCGTACCATACTGTTCTCCACCTCAATATAAGTGCCTGCGGCATCCTCCTCCCTCTTCGTCTTCAGCTCTACCTGGGCCACTGCTGCAATGGATGCGAGCGCTTCGCCCCTGAACCCCATTGTATGAATATGGAAAAGATCCTCGATATTCCTGATCTTGGAAGTGGCGTGGCGCTCAAAGCATAAACGTGCATCGGTCTCGCTCATGCCGCTACCGTTGTCAATCACCTGTAATAAGGACTTACCCGCATCGGCAACGATGAGTTGGATCTCGGTAGCACCGGCATCGACCGCATTTTCCAGCAATTCCTTTACAGCACTCGCGGGGCGCTGTATCACCTCTCCGGCAGCTATCTGGTTGGCGATATTATCGGGTAATAAAACAATTCTGTCTGGCACAATAAATATTTCTCCGGGGTCAAAAATAACAATTTGCTTTTTAAGCGCCTCTTGGCAGTTTCGTAGCGGTAAAAGTTATAATTTTATCGATGTTCCTGTCCATTGTATAAAATGAAATCATGCGGATAACAAGGCTCCTACTCTTCTTCGTTCTATTAATTCCATTTCTCTCCTTTGCGCAATCAAACAGCAATCTTTCGGCAACCGATTGGGTCGATAGCGTTTTCAAATCGCTGAGCAAGGAAGAAAAGATCACTCAGTTGATCATTATCAGGGCACATTCCAACCTCGGCCCCGACCATATCGCCAAAGTGACGAACGATATCCGGAAATATAATGTCGGCGCCCTCTGTTTTTTCCAGGGCGGACCCGTTCGCCAGGCCAACCTGACGAATTCCTACCAGGCTATGTCGAAGACGCCACTGCTCGTTACAATCGACGGCGAATGGGGACTCGGTATGCGGCTCGACAGCGTCATAAAGTTTCCCTATCAACTCACGCTCGGCTCACTCAGCGATGAAGAACTCGTGTACCGGATGGGCGTAGCCGTCGGCAAACAATGCAAACGAATCGGGGTGCAGGTAAACTATGCACCCGTTGTCGATATCAACAAT
>DATHKS010000351.1:0-3009 GCA_035488975.1 Chitinophagaceae bacterium
CGTGCAATGGTCTATACCGAACTGATCCGCAACTGGGGCGATATTCCAGAGCAGTTCGTGCCCTCGTTCTCGGAAACAAATTTGTACAAGGGAAAAACCGATAGGGATTCTATTTATAATATCCTGCTGAATGATCTCAAGATCGCGGAAGATCTTGTGCCCTGGCGAAGTGCAGTGTCGAAAGACGATCGCATAACGCAGGGAGCCGTGAGGGCGCTTCGCGCAAGGATAGCGCTCTACCGCGGCGGATACTCATTGCGCCGCAACAGGCAAATGGTACGCGGAAGCGATTTCCAGGCTTACTACCAGATAGCCAAAGATGAATGCCTGGCGATCATGGCGCGACCCGGCGATCATACCTTAAACAGCAGTTTTCGTTCCGTGTTCAAGGATTATATCTGCGGCAGGACAAACGAGCCGAATGGGGAAGTGATGCTCGAGGTATCAATGGATGGAGGAACGAGCGCACTCGGCGATAGCAAACTCGGCTACTACAATGGACCGAGGGGAAATGGAACGGGACTTGGGAATTCCGCCCTCACCGTATTGCCTAATTATTTCTATATGTTCGATAGCACGGATCTGCGAAGAGACGTAATGTGCGTGCCTTATAATATTACCAACTCTACCGGTACGCTCGGGTCATTCCGTACACTGACGACGATGGTGGATGGAAAATTCCGGCGCGACTGGATACAACCGAATGTGCTGACATCCGCGGCGCAATACTTCGGCCTCAACTGGCCGGTGATCCGGTTCTCGGATGTACTGCTCATGTTTGCAGAAGCAGACAACGAACTGAGCAACGGTCCAACGCCAGCTGCCTTCGATGCCATCAACAAGGTAAGACGCAGGGGATATGGGAAGCCAATCAATACGCCCGATGTGAATATCGACCTGAACCCTGCCCTCACGAAGAGCCCTTTCTTCGATGCAATTGTGAGAGAAAGAGCGTTGGAGTTCGGCGGAGAAGGAATAAGGAAGTTTGATCTCATCCGCTGGAACCTGCTGGGCACCAAGATAGCCGAAGTAAAGGCATTGCTGCCTGTGATGGTAGCGCGTACTACCGCACCATGGAATGGGTATCCAACGACAATGTATTTTCTGAATAATTCCACCACCTTGCAATACGCAGGTTCCTATTACAAGCCGAACGTATCGCCCGCGCCAAGCGGCTATACGGCTGTGAATTGGCTTCATAGCGGTATCACCACGACGATAACGGCTTTTTTCGCTCTCGCCTTCACCCCGGGGAAGAGTGAACTGTTACCATTGCCGCAAGCTGCCATCGACGCTAATCCGAACCTGGTACAGGACTATGGCTACTAGGTGCGCATAATAAAAAGATTGATTAACCAAGAGCCAAATGGTGAGAATAACCACTCATTTTACCATTTGGCTCTTTCATCATCGGAGGCGTTAGGACCAAACGCCTCAGGGTATTGGTAACTTTGACATAGGAGTACACTGACATGAAATATTCTTCCTTCGTTATTATTTGTTTTCTCGCATCGCAACTTCAGGCCTGTTCTCAACCGAAGCAGGCAAGTACCAACACCGCAGAGACCACGCTGGCATTTCCCGGCGCGGAAGGATTCGGAAAATATACTATTGGCGGGCGGGGAGGTAAGATCATTCCGGTAACCAATCTTGACGATAGCGGACCCGGTTCTTTCCGCGAGGCGGTGACTGCAAAAGGCCCGAGGATCGTCATCCTCACAGTCTCGGGCACCATCCATCTGAATTCATCGCTGTCCATAAAAGGAAATGTAACGATCGCGGGCCAATCGGCGCCCGGAGATGGTATCTGTCTCGCCGATTATCCCGTGATACTCGGGGGAGATAATATCATCATCCGCTATATGCGTTTCCGTATGGGCGATAAGAACCAGAAAGGTGGAATGGTGGATGGGAACGGAGGTGACGATGCGTTTGGCAGCAACAGGAGGAAGAATATCATCATCGATCATTGCAGCATGAGCTGGAGCACCGATGAGGTCTTTTCCCTATATGGAGGAGACAGCACCACTCTTCAATGGAATATTATTTCGGAGCCGATGAACTATTCCTATCATTTCGAGACGGGAGACAAGGACTACGAACATCATGGATATGGAGGAATCTGGGGCGGGAGTCATCTTTCGGCGCATCACAACCTCTTTGCCCACTGCAACAGCCGTAACCCGCGCTTCAATGGAACGCGGCTCGGCGCTACCGAAGAACTTGTCGATTACCGCAATAATGTGATATATAACTGGGGAGGCAATACGGTGTATGGAGGTGAAGGAGGGCAATACAATATCGTGGGCAACTATTATCGCTATGGCCCATCAACATCGAAGGGCGTGCGCTTCCGGGTATTGAATCCCTTTCGCCAGGAAAAGCCGGAGATAGGTTTTGGAAAATTCTTCGTGGAAGGAAACTTCGTCGATGGAGCCGAAGATGTTTCATCCAACAATTGGCTTGGTATCGTTATGAACAATAACGGGACGGAAGCAGATAAGAAGGAAGCCATCGTTAGCGCTCCTTTCCTCGTGTTGGCATTACCCGTGCAAACGGCAAAGGATGCTTATGACCAGGTGCTGAAACTTGCCGGCGCCAGTTTCGCCCGTGATACGCTTGACATGAGGATCATATCGGATGTGAAGAACAGGACGGGCGGCTTCATTGATGTGCAGGGTGGGTTTCCGCATGGCACTTCTTACGATCTTACCGTGGGTGCATGGCCTGCTCTTCGAACCATTTCTGCGAAGAAGGATAGCGATAAGGATGGAATACCGGATCAATGGGAAAGCGCGCATGGCCTCAATCCATCCAATGCGAAGGATGCTTCCCGTTTTTCAGCCAACGGGTCTTATACCAATATTGAATTGTACCTAAATAGTTTGTTGCAATGAAAAAGCTATTTTTAATCCTGCTTATCTTGGGAGCCACTTCATTTATGTTGCCACAAAAAAGAACAGTCACCATTTGGTTGTGTGGCGACTCTACAATGTCCATCAAGGAAGT
>DATHKS010000352.1:0-7014 GCA_035488975.1 Chitinophagaceae bacterium
CCGCCCTTGAATGTGTTCATGCCTTTCATGAAGTTGCCGCTGTAGAATTGCAGGCCCGGTTCTTCCGTAAAGATGTCCAACACGATACCCGACTGATCGCCCGATATTGTCGCGGCGTGTTTCATCCCGCTGCCATCTAGGACGTAGTTATGATCATATCCTTTCCCATTGCTCAGTTGCTCATTCTTCTCATCTACCCGCGCTCCTATGGTTACCGGCTTCGTGAAATCGAAGGGGGTACCGGCCACGGGGACTATTTTGCCGGAAGGAATGAGCGTGGAATCCACGGGTGTGTATCGCGTGGCGAATACCTGTAGGATATGATTGTTGATAGTTCCGCTTCCCTCGCCGTTAAGGTTGAAGAATGCATGGTTGGTGAGATTGACGACTGTCTTCTTATCCGTCGTTGCTGTATAGTCGAACTTCAGCTCATTCGCCTGCGTCAGCGTAAAGGTGACCTTCACATTGAGATTGCCGGGAAAACCTTCCTCTCCATCCTTCGACAAATAAGACAGTTCAAGGGTGGAATCGTTAATGGGAGCTGCAGTCCATACTACGGCCTGGTAACCGTTCTTGCCCCCATGCAATGTATTCGGTCCATTATTGGTGAATATTGAATATTGTTTACCATCCAAGCTGAATTTCCCCTTCGCAATACGGTTTCCGTACCGGCCGATCGTGGCGCCGAAGTAGGGTTCGGTGGAGTTCACATATTCTCTTACTGACTTGAAGCCCGTCACCACATCCACCGGCTTACCGTTCTTATCCGGCACGAGCAGGCTTACGAGCCGTCCGCCGTAGTTGGTGATGGCTGCCTGCATGCCGTTGCCGTTGCGAATGACATAGAGATTGGTCGCCTGTCCATTGATCGTATCCCGGAACCCACTTGCATCGGGCAGGCCCGCCTGCCGGACGGGCAGGCCCGAGGTAGTAGAGTCGGTTGTTGCCGGCGGCGAGGATTTCGTCCCTGGGTTGTTACAACTACTTGTCATAAAAATCAGGCTGGTTAGGAAAATGACAGACGTGATCGTATTGCGCATGATTGTTAAGAATTAATGGGGAATGAGAAATGTTTTTAAAAACCTGCTGTAGAAACAGCAGGTTTGACTGCTATGTGATATTACTCGAAAAAACTTGCTTATTTTATTTCATTCAATTTTTTTATGAGGCGTACTTCATCTGCGCGATAGGGTGTGCCATCGCTCCGGAAGATATCATGAAACCACTCTATCGGCTCACTGCCATCGGGCATGGGCGTATCCCAGGCATAGATGGTATTCGTTTTCCCCTCGACGAATCCCCAATTGATGGCGCCGACATTCTTCTCCTTGAGTAAAGGAAGAATAGTGGAGAAGCGGCTATTGCGTGGGCGTGCCATATATTCCGTGCAGATCATCGGTCGTCCATTGGCTTTCAGCAGTTCGATCACGCGCTTGTGCCAGGTTGCATCCTCGTAGTCATGATAAGTGATCACATCCGAATTCTGTAGCTGGAAGGCATTGAGCTTTTCATAACCCCAGTCCCAGAGGCCGGCGCTCACCGGCTGATCCGGATCAACCGCCCTCGCCCATTGAAAGGCCTTGGATAATAAATAATAGGAAGAGTCTTTCTTACCGCTATTGCCGGGTTCATTGTACAGATCCCATAACAGTACCCGCTTGTCTTTCGAGAATTGCGTGAGTACATCCGTAACATATTTGCCCAATGCGGGAAAGCCGCTGCTATCAAAGGACTCCTTCTGACCAGGATCCTGCATCCATCCCGAATTATGAATTCCGGGTTTCGGCGAGGGTTGCTTTCCCGGCTTCGGTTCCTTGTTCCAGCAATCGTCGAAGAAGACGAAGATGGTGAGAATGCCGTGCTTACCAGCGATGGTAAGATAATCGTTCATGCGTTTCTTGAAACCGGCGGGATCAGTCTCCCAGGCAATATGATGAAGGAAGACACGCATGGCATTGAAGCCGATGCCCTGTGCCCAGCTCAATTCCTTATCGATGGTTGCCGGATCGAAGGTCTCCGCCTGCCACATCTCCAATTGGTTGATGGCCGAAGCGGGGATGTAGTTCGCACCGGTTATCCATTTGTGTTCGCTATACCACGCGTTTGCCTTCGCGGCGGACCACTGCCTGCCCGGACTTTGCTTCGCAGTTTGCGCATGCAGATCTCCCCACCCGGCTGCAGCTATCGTTAATAGCAACAGGAAATTCCTGAACTTATTCGCACCCGGCTTAATATTGAGTCTCTTCATTTCTTTCTTTTTTATTCTAATGATCCCTGGCCACCAACCGGTATATTCACATTTGCCAATTAGCAAATGTGCAAATGTGCAAATTCGGCGTGCTCCGATAAGAAATAACTTTGCTGATTAGGGTCATTGGCACATTTACAAATTGGCACATTGGCTAATTTGTTAATTTGCTAATATTTCACCTAACTACCGGGAATGCGACTATGCGGACTTTCGTACATCCATATGGCACAAGCGTGATCTGCTTTGTTTCCTTCTCCACCTCTCCCATATACAATCCATCACGTGCAGTAACGGGCTGCGTCGCCACGCCGTCCACCAGTTTCCACACGGGTATGATCTTCGCCGGTGCCTTCAATTCTACCGGCGCATTCGCCAGGTTCCAGGCGAAACCCTGCCCCACCGGCTTCGTCATCGTTACGCTTACATTCTCCGCAGTATGGGTGATCGCCTTCTCTACGAGTCCATAGTTCCACTCGTCCTTCGTGGATACGCTGTAATAGTCGCCTTCCTTTTCATCCACTCCTTTCTCCCAATCCTCTTTCAGCTTAAGCGCATACACCAATGGTCCTCGCTCGACCGCTCTTGAATTGCGACCCCAGTTAGATGTGGTCACCTGCATAGGAAGCTGAAGGGCCAACTGGTCGCCGTCCTTCCATGTCCCGTTTATAACGATCACCTGTCCTCCCTTATCCCTGCGCAGGGGCTGTCCGTTCAACAGCACCACTGCCTCGTTGCACCACCCGGGTATTCGAAGATGGAATGGAAATGCGACAGGCTTTCCTGTCTTGATCACAAATCGTATTTCATCGCCGAAGGGATAGCTCGTCTGTTCATCGATGCGTATCTCCCTCTTTTCCTTGCCTACCATAGCCACGAGTTCATTCGGGCTGTACTCGAGCGCAGCAAGCCCATTGTTGGGTGCGGCATACCAGAGATGCGATGCAAATTTCGTCCAGCCCTGGTGCATGTTGGCGAGGCAGCAGGTATATCCACTCCGCATTCCCAGTACATTATTCATCTGCCTCTCGAATGGAAGTGAGAAATTGAAAATGCCTCTCTGTATCGCCGGCTGATTCGCTACCTGGAAGTATTGCTTGTTGTTATAATCATCCGTGGTCTGTGCGGGGAGGGCATTGAACGTCATTCGCTCCAATGCATCCATGTAGCCGGGCTCCCCAGTCATCGCAATGGCCTCTTCGAGTGAGAACATCGTCTCCACGATCGCGCAAAGCTCCGTACCCTGAGTAGGATCGTTGCCATGGAGATCTTCGTCGGCGGAGAACATACCGTACGGCATGCCGTGCAGGGTCATCAGGTCGGTAAAACCCGTGCGCAGTGCTTTCAAATACTTCTGATCACCTGTCCGCTGGTATTCCACTACCGGATCCTTGATACCCATTCCGACATTCACACCATGACGCGTCATCCACGCGTTCGCATTCTGCAGTGTTGCGGCATTGATCACCCAATCACGCCCATTGAACCAGTCGCTCCAATGAAAGGATTGCGATTGCAGTAAAGAAGAAAGCGTGAGTAATGACGGGTCCTTCGTGATCCCATAGAGCCATTGCGCAATGAGAATATTGTCTGCCCCACGCGCCGTGGCCCATTCGGACCATTTACCTATGGGACAGGTCTTCAGCGCGGCCAGTTGATAATGAAAATAGTTGGTCATAAAGGGAATCACCCTGCTATTCTTCGTGGCGGAATAATATTGCTGGAGTACTTTCAGCATGATCATCTTCGGCCACCAGTCGCCACCCTTCGCTGCGTTGGCAACGTCGACCTTCTTTCCCGTTTCCCTCTCCCAATCCGTGACCGGACCGAAGTAACCGGAGGGCCGTTGATTGTTCAGCGTCCAGTCGATATATTTTCCCGTCTTCTCCTTCAATTCAGGATCATCCAGCAGGTAAGCGAGGGGCACAACACCATCGAGCCAATAAGGCGTCTCCTCCCAGCCATCACCCTTGCCACCGAGCCAGCCATTGTCGTTCTTCACTTTTCCATAGACCTCATCGAGATGACCGGTGGTTCCATTTCGCATGAGGAGGAGTTGATCCAGGAGCCAGCCCTTTGGCCGGATAGAACCGAGTGGGATCTCCGCGTATTTCGAAGGAACAAGACCGGGCGCCTGGGCATACGCTTCAGACCCCAGGCAAACGATCGCGAATGGAAGCGCAACGATGATCCCGCGAATGCATTTAAAATATCTCTTTGTCATGAATGTCTTCTCCTTTTATTGTTGTAACGCCATGATCAGCGAAACCATATCCGCCTGTTTCGAAAACACGGTGTGATTCTTCTTTACCCAGTCCCGGATAACCTGCTTTTGTTTCGGGAAAATTTTCGCCAATTGTTGTTCGTTGGCTACCCGATTATATTTACCATCCCTGAGAATATAAAATGTGTGACCAGGGATCACCTGGAACTGATCAGGCAGCTTGAGCTTATATGCGCCGCCATCCGTCTGCAATGATTTTATGGACGTCGCAGCCGTCGTATTCGTATTTCCGAAACCCGTGGATGCCCCCTGCTCGCGGATGGTGCATGTGTGTTCTACGAAAAAAGGATAGACCGCTCCACCCAGGCATTCATAGAAAGCGTGATTGACAGGAACGAAGCGACGCCCCTGTATCATGACCGTGTCCACTTCCTCCGGGTGCGCAATGGCAAGATAAGTGCCTGCCTGGTCGAAGATCATTTCCTTTGTCACGAGGTTATAGTTCAACTGCTGGGTGCTTTGCTCACCAGACCGCAGCATCACCGTGCCTTCCGTAAACGAGCTAAATACGTAGTGTGCCAGCCCAACGGGCGAATCATTGATCTGCGCGGGCAACTGCAGGGTAATTAATGCAAGCCATGATGAAAAAAATAGTCTCATGTCATAAGCTTTTTCCTATACTCCGGTATCATTGGGTAAAGCGAATATTTCATTTCCCGGGGTTCATTTTTTGTGCGAGTAGTTTGATGAAATAACCACCGACCACGCTTCTCGCCTGGAACCCCACCTGTTTTCCATCCTTTGTCTCGTGCCAGTCGCTCAGCGGCACCCGCACAGGTGTTTGTGTAGCGAATTTATACATTGGTTCCACCAATGACTTAAAATCAGCAGGATCATTGGCAAGGGTGGCCGTCCACATCACCCAGTCGGATTTAGTATAACTGCGCCGGCTATCGAGAGGAAGGCCAAACTCATTTTGCTTCGTGAGATAAAATTTGATCTCCTTATCGTACACCTCCTTCGGGAAGAGGCCGAAGCCGAGCACCTTATCCCATACCATATTATACTTCTGGCTCCAGGTCTTTGTATTGTCGAAGGTCAGTGCATAGTGATCGCCGGCATCGGCCATCTTCATCCAGCGTGGGACCATGGCAATGGCAGTATCCCTGTAGCGCTTCGCTATATCTGGATGATTGAGCTGCTCTGCCAGCTGCGCATATCCCGCAATGCCCATGATGGCCTTGATAGAGAGATTCGCGTTCCGTGCAAGGTGTCCCGCGAAGTCATCCGTGCATAATTGGTTTGCCGGATCGAAGCCATCGCGTACCAGGAAGTCCACCCAGGTAGTAAGCGTCTTCCAGTGCTTTGCCGCGTAATCGGCGTTCCCTTCGCGCTTCGCGATCGCGGCTGTCACGATAAGCATGTTACCACTTTCCTCCACGGGCATGTCCTCACCATAGGTCTGTCCATTGGCAAGAGGATAGGTTCCCAGGTCATGCGCCGCGAAGGGCTTTGTCCATTTCCCGCTTTCACTATAATAAAAAATCCCGTTCAGCATTCCCTTCAGCAGGTCGGGATTATAGACGAGATACAATGGAGCGGAAGGATAGGTCACGTCTACCGTATTGATGGATCCATTACTGAAATTCTCTTTTGACAGGAAGAGGATCTCTCCCTGCGGGCTCTTCACCAGTTTATGCGCGGCGATGCTTTGGCGATAGGCGATGGCGCAAAGCCGCGCGTAGTCTTCTCCACCGGCTGCAGTAGCCTCGCTGAACATCTTCGCATCGAAATCAGTGCACTCCTCCATTATCTTCCGGTAGTCGCGGTTGGCTTTGCCGAACTCGGCCTCTATCGTCTGGGCCGCATCCTTCTTCCACCAGGGCCGCAGGTTCTGCTTGAAGTATTGGACGGAATACAGATCATCATACCCTATCATGATCATCTGTGTGGAAGGAGAATTGTTCACGGAATTAAACACCATCACGGAATTCAACGCGATGTCCTTTCCCTTCGATGCAGTGGAAACAAATTGGTTCTTCCGGAAGGAGGATAGTGAATTAGTATTCGATGTGATATACTGTTTTATTGTTGCGGCTCCGGCCACGTATAAATAACCCCAGTCTATTCGCAGGTCATCGCCACTTTGTTTCAATACCGGTTGCTCATCGGAGCCAACCTTCAGCATCGTCATGCCCTGGTAGTTATATTTCGTTGCCGTTACGGGTTGTGAAGGCACATTCACGGCAATGCTTCCCGATGCCGCTATCTGCACCTGCGCCGTGTGCTGCTTTCCGTCATTCGATACCAGTTCGCAGGTTATGTAAGAAATGGGCCTCGACAGCAGGTCCAGGTCATTCATCAACAATGGCGAAGTGAACACGAGATGGAGATTGACGCCACCCGCCTCGAAGTCGTAGCTCGTCTTGGTGGCCGTCAGCGCTATTGCCTTCTGGTTCGCCGCCGGTGTATTGTCCTCGAGCAGCGCGGGCTCCTGCACGAGGCCGGCATCGAGCCACTGGCCGCCACCCGTATTCAATAT
>DATHKS010000353.1:0-5571 GCA_035488975.1 Chitinophagaceae bacterium
AATGGAACTTCAGTATCGGTTTCGATATCTGGTGGCTGACACTGGCGGCAGTGATACCCCAGGTATGGATCATTATCAGGGAAAGCCGGTTGAAGATGGTTAAGACACACCAGCAGGCGGCAACGGATATCGTTTGGATGATCTATGCGATCAGCATTCTTACACTCGTTGTATACCAGAATGTGGTGCCGGGTGTGACGGACAAGATCCTTGCACAGGAAGGGGTTCAGCTCCTCTCAAAGAATACAGTGACGGGTGAAATAACGAATTTCCATTATTTCATTCCCAGTTTCACTTCAATCTATCTTATCCTGTACGCTTTTCCAACGATCGCAACGGGGCTTATTTGCAAATTCAAACCAATGATCGCCGGGGCCATCCTTTGCTATGGCTTTTTCGTTTTGTCTTTGTACACTTCTTTCGGCTATGATATGCTACTAAGCGGACTGGCGGGAATATTCAATTGGTTGCTTCCAGGACTATTGCTGCGGAGCCGTTATTTAAAAGGCAAAAGTTGATGTTTAAGGAACTGGACCCCATATTACACTCGCAACTAAGACTGGCAGTTGTTTCACTTCTTATTTCGGTAAAGGAGGCGGAGTTCACCTTTCTAAAAGAGAAGACGAATGCCACGGGAGGGAATCTTAGTGTCCAGATCCAAAAGCTCAAGGATGCGGGCTACATTGATGTTGTGAAGCAATTCAAGAATAATTATCCGCAGACCATCTGTAAGATCACCCAGGAGGGAGTAAGGGCGTTCGAAGTATATGTCAAGAATCTTCAATCTTACCTGGGAACAAAGTCGTAGTTCCTATTAATGAGGGCCGGGTGCCCTCTATCTTATCCGTTATCTCAGGAGTTCTGCCACGGTTTCCTGTTCCGAACAGGTTGAAGTATCATCTGTGGGATAGCGCGATCTTTCTTCGGCGTTAATAATTTCTCAATAGTCTTCTTCAGGCGTTGCTGAATTTCCTTGCGATTTAATTTCAATGCACTCATACACTTGATTTATTCTTTTTCTGTTTGCTCACCGGTACGGCAAATACCGCTTCTGAGTAGGTGACCGACTCATCCTTGTGAAGTATCCTGATTCTGTAGGTAATTTTGGAAGAACTAGCCTTCTCGTGAAATTCGTATTCATCGAGGCCGGCCTTGTCTGTTCCGAAGATAAGGGCTGCAACAACAAAACGCTTACCGCTCACACTCTTTTCCAGTATAAACTTATCTGCAAGTTGATTCGCATCAACGGACCAGTTTAAGAGGATTCGATTACCAATAATACTACAATTAAATGAAGGGATTGTTGCTTTTGATGTTAATGCATCCGGGGAAGGGGCAACCATATTCGCCAATTGGGCGTTTTGGGCAGATGACGGATACTGCCCGGCAATGAGGAGAAGACAGATAAAACAGCGATAAATAATTTTCATTTTCTGGGGTTTGAACGGCTTTATTCAAGTGGCCCATAGCAGTATTGGACGGCTCCTTGCTTCAAAAGGAAATTTAACATGGTTGGTAAATACCCGGAAGGCTGGAGGTAGTTCTTCGAGCGGAGATGTGGTTTTCTGAAGTCTTCAACAAACCTAGTGACTCGCCCGTGTAAATACAAGGCTTTTCCAACAAATATTTCTTAAAAGGCCAAACTGCTCATTGTCAGTACCAAACCTGGGATACCTTTGCCTCAAATCAGTGACATGCCTCCCGTTATCGAAGTGAAAGATCTCACTAAGAATTTCAAGGACATAAGAGCCGTGGACAACCTGTCTTTTTCGGTGCCGGCCGGGGAGGTCTATGGTTTCCTGGGGCAAAATGGGGCCGGGAAGTCCACTACTATCCGCATGCTGGCTACGCTGATCAAACCGAGTGCAGGAGAGATCAGGCTTTTTGGACTGGACCTGCAACGGCACCGGAAGGAGATACTTCGCCAGGTGGGCGCCATCATTGAACGGCCGGATCTGTATAAATACCTGACGGGCCTGGAGAACCTCCGGATCTTCGCGGCAATGAGCGGCATCAGGCCAACGACGGGTAAGTTGATGGACCAACTGGAAATGGTTGGCCTGGCAGAGCGGGCACATAGTAAGGTCAAGACCTACTCACAAGGGATGAAGCAAAGATTGGGAATCGCCACCGCGCTTGTTCACGATCCGCAACTGATCATTCTCGATGAACCCGTGAATGGCCTGGACCCCCAGGGCATCGCCGATATACGGAACCTCATTCTTCATTTAAGCAAGGGATTGAAAAAAACGGTACTCGTTTCGTCGCACCTTTTGAGCGAAATCGAATTGATAGCAGATTCGATGCTGATCATCGATAGGGGGAAGAAGCTGGTTGAAGGAAAAGTGAATGAATTGTTCGATCCTTCCGAAACGCTGGTTGAAGTGAAGACAACCGATGATGCGGCGATCTGGGACAAACTCAGCACATCGTCCTGGAAGGATGATCTTCAACCGAGACGCAGCGATCGTATCGTTTTGAAATTATACCGGAGCCGTGTGCCGGAATTCATGAAGGCGCTGGTTGAAATGGATGCCGGCATCCTATCGCTGAATACCAGGCATTCGCTGGAGGATTATTTTTTATCATTAACATCGGGACAGCAGCATGTGGACGCTTTTAAAGATTGAGCTCTTCAAGATCTTCAAGAGATCGCGAACGTATATTGCTTTCGGCGCGATAACGGCGATCATCCTGCTGATCCAGGTGGCGCTTAAATTCGATGGCAAATCGTACATCGATCTCCTCATGAACAACCTGAAGGATTCGTTCGATCTGACCGATGATCTGAAGGTGAAGATCCTGAATGGCTACCTTATCTGTTTCGTGATCCTCAATACCCTGCTGATTCAAATGCCTTTGCTTGTGGCCCTCGTGGCCGGCGATTCCATCGCAGGCGAGGCGAATATGGGAACCCTTCGATTATCGCTAACGCGACCTGTCAGCCGCACACAATACATGCTGGTGAAGTTTGCCGCCGCCACCATCTATACGCTGGCCTTGCTCATCTGGATGGCATTACTGGCCTTGTTCGGAAGCATGCTGATATTTGGCGTGAATGATATGGTTGTATTCCGTTCGGATGGAATTGAACAGATCCCTGTCTTCGATGTTCTGTGGCGATATCTTGCTGCGTTCGGTTTCGCGGCTGTTGCACTGACGACTGTTTCCTCCCTGGCGTTTTTCCTGAGCGTATTTGCGGAGAACTCCATAGGCCCGATCATTGCAACCATGAGCATCGTCATCGTCTTCACCATTCTTTCGGAAATGAACATCCCCATCTATGATAATACGATCAAGCCATACCTGTTTACGTCGCATATGGTGGCATGGAAGGGATTCTTTTATGTAAAAGCGGATGCAGATGGCGCAACCATTCCGGGAAGCATTGAGAATTTGCGGGCCATAATGAAAAGCCTGGGCATCCTTATCGCTTATACTATCGTCTTTACAGGGAGCGCAGTGTGGGTATTCAATAAGAAAGACATTTTAAGTTAATATAAGTATATGAGCACATGGTTTGGTTGTGGAAAGAAGGGAAACGCGTGGTATCTCCGGCTTATGGCAATGGCAATTTGTACTTTTTTCTATTGGGGAAATGCAATTGCCCAAACGCCGGAAGAGGTATTGGCCAGGGTAAGGGAAAAACTGGAAAAGGTGAATGACTATGAGGCGTCTGGAAAGATGAGGACCAATGTGATTTTCATCAAGGCGCCTGTTGCCAGCGTGAAGGTCTATTTCAAGAAGCCAAACAGGCTCAAGATCAAGAACGAGAGCGGGATATCCTTCATTCCGAAGGGATCGGTGAATATGAACCTCAACAATATCTTCCTGGGTGATGCTGGCTACGATATCATCGATATGGGTAAGGAGGCGGGTACCGGTTTCCGGATCATTAAGCTATTACCGAAGGAAGATAATTCCGATGTCGTGCTATCCACCCTGTATATCGACGAAGCACAGTCGCTCATCCGGAGGGCAAAGACCACGACAAAGGAGAATGGCACGTATGAGCTGGACATGAAATATGGAAAATATGCGGAGTTCGGTCTCGCCGATAAGGTGATCTTCTCCTTCAACACAAAAGACTACAAGCTTCCGAAGGGAGTGACCTTCGACTATGACGATGGCGAACAGAAGGAAACGGATAAACTGAAAGGAAAGAAGGGCCGGGTGGAGATCGTCTATACCAGTTATACAATCAACAAAGGGGTGTCCGACCAGGTCTTTCAATAAGAGATAATTCCTCCGAAAGGCCCCATATTTCCTTCCATCGAACTGGAAAAATGAGAAATTCCTCAGCAAATTAAGGGTACTCCCCGAATTAGGTGAGAGGTGTCTTTCTGCGTAATATGCTTACTATTAACACTTTAGGTTAAAATCGGATTTTCCCCCATTAACATCTCATTATCCGGGAATATGAAAATCTTGCATATATTTAACCCCTATCCTCCCTCTATAGAAACACTTACAGGTTAAGCTTCTTATCGATGGCTGATCCGCACTATGCAAATAGAGAGGCTTTTTAGGCCTGAATGTGCATTCAATCTATTGAAATCCCCACTTATCATTAATCCTTTTTAGAATGCATTGGTATAAAAGCCATGCAATTAATTGCTCAAAACGACCAAAACAAAATGAAAAAGTTTTTTATTCTTTACTGCCTTGTGGGGATTCTTTTTTGCAAACCTGTTTTTTCTCAAATCTATTACAATACTTTTTCTGCCACCAAAGTGGGTGGTTCCTGGGCGGGAGTACAACCAGTAGGTGCGGCTTATACGAAAGACGGGACCAAGTTATTTGTGTGGCTGAAGGAGGGAAAGATATTTGTCTGCAATAAAAGCGGCAACCTTTACAACCGGCAAACCGCTGCCGTGATCGATCTGACTGCCGAGGTGGGAGATTGGGGAGATCATGGCCTGCTGGGGTTTGCACTGGATCCGGATTTCGACAACAATGGACTCATCTACCTGCTCTATGTGGTTGACAGGAATTTCCTTTTGAATAAGCCGCTTTTGCCCGTAGATAATTTCAATGCAACAATAGGCAGGGTCACCAGGTACAAAGTGATCACGAGCGGTCCGGATCTCGTTGCGGATCTTTCCACGCGGACCATTCTACTCGGGGAAACAAAGCAGACCGGCATACCGATCCTTTATGATTCGCATGGAATTGGTTCATTGGTCTTTGCTTCCGATGGAAGCCTGCTGGTCTCGGGAGGCGATGGCGCATCCTATGATGGCACGGATACGGGAAGCTATAATATTGGTGGAAAAAATACTTATCATGTACAGGCGCTGGCAGATGGTATCATCAGGCCGGAAGAGAACGTCGGCGCATTACGTGCGCAGATGATAAATTCCCAAAGTGGAAAATTGTTTCGTATCAATCCGGCCAATGGCGATGGCCTGCCGAGCAACCCATTCTATGATGTATCGCATCCGCGCGCACCCCGTTCAAGGGTATGGGCACTGGGGCTGAGAAACCCATTTCGCTTTACCATAAAACCGGGGACGGGCTCAGTTAACCAGGATGCCGGCGATATTGGAGAGATCTATGTAGGTGATGTGG
>DATHKS010000354.1:0-6797 GCA_035488975.1 Chitinophagaceae bacterium
TGTCACCGAGATCTTGCCCAACCTTAGATCGGCTTCCTGCTCGCTCACGATCTGGTAGGTTACCTGCTTCTTCGTATTCAGGTTAGTCAATGTCACCTTCGTGAGTATGGAGACCTTGCTGGTATCGATGCTTGCTTCATCCAATACCCTGATGCTGGACATGGATCCTTCCATGTGTGCGATCTTCGCCTCGAGCAGGCCCTGCGCTTCCTTGGCGGCATCGTACTCCGCATTCTCTTTCAGATCGCCCTTCTCCCTTGCCTCTGCTATGGCACGGCTGGCCGCAGGACGTTCTACTCCCTTCATTCTTTGCAGCTCTGCCTTCATTTGCTCCAGTGTCTCCTTGGTCACATACTGAACAGTGCTCATATATCCTCCTTTGATTAAAATAAAAAAATAGCAACGCCCCAGTCTTTCGACCGAAGCGTTGCGGTATTGTGTTACAAAGATATAAAAGTATTTTAAGAAAAAATTCCTAATGAACGCCTAATTTTTCCAGTACAACCTGGGCCATTTTATAGCTGGCCTCATGGCTATAACCGGCAATATGAGGGGTAATTATGACATTGGGCTGAGCCGTCAGCCAGTCGAGTTGTTCCTTTTCGGGAGGGAAATAAGAGCCGAGTTTTTCATTCTCCAACACATCCAGTCCCACCCCTCTCAACTTATTATTTTTCAATGCCCTTATCAGTGCAGCGGTATCGACCACCTTCCCCCGCGATGTATTTAAAAAAAAGGGGCGCTGTTCCAATGAATCGAAGAATGCATCGTTGGCCATGTGAAAAGTATCGTCCGTTAGCGGCACATGGAAGCTGATCACATCCGCATAGCGGTTTAGCTGCTCGATGTTCGCTTCCTTGATATAAGACTTACCGAAACCGAATTTATATTTATCGTAGGCCAGCACCGTCACACCAAATGGTTCCAACAATTTTGCAAATGCACTCCCGGTATTGCCATACCCGATCAGGCCGACGGTCTTACCACTCAATTCAGATCCACGGTTCTCATCCCTCTTCCAGGTATGCTCCTTCACCTCCCAGTTTGAATGTGTGATATTATTCATCAGGTTCAGCAGCATGCCCAAAGCATGTTCCCCCACGGCATTCCGGTTGCCTTCAGGGCTGCTAAAGCATTTTATCCCTTTGCCTTCCGCATACCCCACATCTATCAACTCCATTCCGCTGCCGAGGCGGCCCATCCATTTCAATGCGTGTGCACGGTCGATCAGGGCCTGATCAACCTTTATGCGCGTCGTCAGAACAAGTCCCACCACGCCATCGAGCTGTTCCGCCAATTCCTCGTACGTTACCGTTGGACGATAGAGCACTTCATACCCGTTTCGTTCCAGGACCTGCTGCAACGATTCATGCGCTTTACCTGTGATTATAACACGTTCCATAATTAAACAATTAAATAATTTGATAATGTGCAAATTCGTCAATGTGCAAATGTGCCAATGATCCTAGTCAGTAAAGACATCTCGTATCGGAGCACGCCCAATTGGCACATTGGCTAATTATCGAATTATCAAATTTGCCATTCAGCTTTCATCTTAAAAGTCAATTCCCCGAATTGCTGCACCGTCAATTGCTCAGCTCTCTTCGAGAACAATTCATCTGCCAAAACTTCTTCCTCAAATAAACCCCTGACGGCATTCCGCAATGTCTTGCGCCGCTGGTTGAATGCAGTCTTCACCAGCAGGAAGAAATTTTTCTCATTCGTCATCGTAACGGGTAATGCCAGCGGAAGTAATCTTATCACTCCGCTCTTGACCTTCGGCGGTGGTGTGAAACTCTGTTCCTGGACATCGAATAGGTATTCGACCTTGAAGAAAGCCTGCACCAACACACTCAGCACCCCGTATACCTTATTACCCTCCCTGGCGGCTATGCGTTGCGCCACTTCCTTCTGAAACATCCCGATCATGCATTCCACATCGTCCTTCCATTCGAGGATCCGGAAAAGTATCTGGGTAGAAATATTATAGGGAAAGTTTCCAACAACGGTGAATTTACCGTCGAATGGTTTCTCTGTGTCAAGAAAACTCTCGTGTATGATCTTGTCCCGGAGTGCAGGATATGTCTTCTCCAGATACACCACTTTTTCTTCATCCAGTTCTACTGCTTTGAATTGGATGTTCTGTAGCTGGATAAGATATTTTGTCAGCGCACCACCACCCGGCCCTACCTCGAGCAATTGCGTGAATGGACGATCCTCCAGGGCAGACACGATCTTCCGGCAGATGTTCTCATCCTTCAGAAAATGTTGCCCCAGCGATTTCTTCAGCGTGTACATGAACGCAAAGGTACTTCACTCATTTTATCGCTGATGGGCTAGTTTTTGGGTTGCAACCACTTCGTTTTCGGCATTGCGGATCGTCAGGAATAACAATTGCGGCGCGGTATTGGCGAGATCTACTTTTACTTCCTTTCCTCCCGGACCGACACTATATACCTGCTCCGCTATTTTTCGGCCGGCGATATCGGTGATCGTTATCGTGTACAGACCGGGTACCGCAACGCTTAACCTGATTGTAAGAATATCCTTTACGGGATTGGGGTAAGTAACGATCTTAAGATTGTATGGATTGTATGCTACATTGATGGTATTGCTGAATGTCAGCTTGCCGTCTTTGTCCACCTGTCTTATCCTATAATAATTATTGCCATTGAATGGTGAATGATCGATGAAGCGGTATGGCGCCAAAGACGGCCCTTCGCCGATCAGGGTGAAGACGACGCCATCCATCGACTTCTCCACTTCGAAACGATCGTGGTCCTGGTCCGTGACTGCTGCCCAGTCTAGCCGGATACTCTCATCCTGTA
This sequence comes from Chitinophagaceae bacterium, assembly GCA_035488975.1. Taxonomy (GTDB): domain Bacteria; phylum Bacteroidota; class Bacteroidia; order Chitinophagales; family Chitinophagaceae; genus DATHKS01. The sequence continues at coordinate 2,829 of DATHKS010000354.1, forward strand.
GCAACTGACCGGTGAAGCTAATGAACCGCACAGGCAGTACACTCAATGTGGAAGTGGATTTTATTACATTTAGATTATCGATGTAAAATCCATCCGCCCTCTCGAACGCGAATGTTGAGGGATCGTTGTCCGAGGTGAATACAAACCGCAGCCGGAGATGCGCAGCGCCCTTGTACGGCGATAGATCATATACCTCTCTCGTCCAATAATCCCTGATACCGGTCAATGCGGGCTGCCCGTTGATAGTGGCATCGTCAAGCAACCCCGGTTCCTGTACAGTAGTGCTGCCGGGCAAAGCAGTCCAGGAGGTTCCATTCGTTGACACCTGCACCTGCATCTTATCCCGGAAGTTCTCCGCATGGTAAGTGGTCCAGAAACTCAGGTAAGCAGCAGTTGCATCGCTGATGTCAAGCTCATTCTTATACTGGCAGGTCCGTATTGAACTGGAGCCATAATTTGTATTAGCCGCAGATTCAGACAATGCATTGCCCGCACCGCCCATGCCGCCGGCTGTAAAGAGCCAGTTGCCGACCGTATAATTATAACCGAAGCCGCTTGCCATATTCGTGGCGGTGTTCTGCCAGTTGCCCGTGAAACTGCCCTCCATATCATCCTGTAGCAATACCACTGGGTTAAGAAATTTTATTATGGTATCGGAATAGCTATAGCCACCCATCTCTACTTTCCATGCATACTTCACCCGTTGCCCGTTGCTCAAAGTGGGAGGAAGTGTATAATTTATATTTGCTGTCTTTCCTTCGTAGTAGGACATACTGTTTATTACGACCGGCGCACCTGCCGATTGCATATTCTCCAATGGTATCAATGAAATGGTTACCGCTCCATTGCCCAGTCCCAATCGTTTTATGTTGAAACCAACCTGGCCGCTTGTCGAGGTAAGGACCATATCACTGGCATCCTGTATGTCTACATAGGTTCCCGCCGCAAAGGCAAGCTGAATATCCTGGTAGCACATTCCTTTGCAGAGGTTGATGATCTGGCCCGCATCCGGCCAGAAGTCGCCAAAGCCATCATTGAGAATATCGGGATCGGAGCTTCCGCCGCCGGCAGCGCCTTCGCCCGTCATCGCCCATACGGTATCCTTGAAGCCTGGGCCGATACTGCTGCCTAGTTCTCCCATCAACATCCAGTCTTTGAAGCCTCCGGCCACCTCGTAGTGCAGGGCGTCATAACTATCCCCGGCGCGCATTCCATTGTATGTGCCCATCAGCGCGGGTATGGCGGTAAAAAAATTCAGTCCTTTAGATGACATCTCACCGGGGTGAAGGCTCTGCCGCCCGAAGGGAAGAGAATAGTAGGGACCATAGGCATGCTGGTCGAAACCCATAGTAAAATGGTGCGACTTCACGAAGGTGCGCACAGCCTGCGTCTCTGCCTCGGAAAATGCGGCCGTTCCCCAATAGGTTTCCGCGCCTTTGCTCGCGCTGCCGCAACTCGTTGGATTTCCCTGGATCGGTGTATCGCAATCGGCCCAGTCTATTCCCCAGTTCCTGTTGAGGTCCACGCCGGTTCCGCCGCCGGTATTTCGCCTATTCTTCCTCCAGCCGCCGCCGGGCCTATTCAATGTACCGGTAGCACTCGTCCTGTTGTATTCCCATCCATCGGGATTGAAACAGGGAATGATGAATATCTCTCGATTGTTGATGAGGTCTCTCAACCTTGAATCCGTTGCATAGTTCTCACAGAGATACTGCATGAAGAAGATCATACTTGCACCGGTGATCGCCTCCCTTGCGTGCTGCAGGCCCATGTAAAGTATCTCGGGTTCATTCGCCTCATCCGTTGCTACGTTGTCGGAGATCTTGATGCACCAGATATTATTGAGACCGGCGGTGGTGCCGATAGAGATCTTCTGTGCAATGGTTGGAAATGTGGCCACCAACGTATTCATCGCCGCATTCATTTCCGCGAAACTATAGTAACCACCGAATGTTGGTTTCACGTCGAAGTCAGCAGGCGTGCGGATTATCCGTTGAATGGCGCTATGGGGTTGCTCAAAGGCGGCGCGGTTGGCCGAAGAAGTATCCGGCGCAGCAAGGCGGGCATAGTAGTTTCTATTCCGTTCCTCGAGACGCCGGGCGATATCATCAACCAGTACCTCGTATTTAATACTCAGCAGGTCCAGTCGTTCCAGGAGCGTTGCATTCACCTCAGAAACAAAGAAGCCATTCTGAGGAATGAAGTGATCGATCTCCAGCAGCCCGACCAATTCATTTCGCTTCGCGATATCGCCGGCTGGAAAAAAGACCTTCACCTTACTGTATTTCTCCTGGGCTCCCGTTACATTAAAAATCAATAAAAAGACAATGATCCCAGTTATCTTAAGCGGTTTCATAGGTGTCGATTTAGGTCACGGATCTGGATTTACACACTATTAATATTACTCTTTATACCGCGCAAAGAGGGTATGGCCATCACGGATTGTCGCAAAAAAAGGTAAAACTCCCGGCTCCGAACAAGCTATCTACGGGCCAAAAAAAGGGAACATCGTAAGATCACAGGCAGTAATTCCAACAAAAAACCCTCGCCAAAATGGCAAGGGTTTTTCTATAAATTAGAGTGTATTTATAGTTTCTGGATCTTCACCTGCTGGTCGATACCGGGGCCTTCTACCTTCAGGTAGTACAGTCCGGCGGATAGTTTATTGGTGTTGATCAAAAGTTGATTGTTTCCCGTTCTCAGGTCTTCGGTGCCGCGCATCATGATACGTCCCGAATTATCGAGCATCTTCCATTCCGCCTTGCCTTCCGATGTTGCGGTAATGGTAACTTTTGCCTGCGTTGTAAGAGGATTAGGCGATACGATCACTCTTCCTCCATAGGATAAAAGTGAAATGGTGATGACATTGGAATAGGTGAATTCTGCATCGTTATCTACCATCTTAAGCCGGTAGTAAACGAGCGTTGCAGGTTGGTTGGAGGCGCTATTGTCTGAGAAGTTATAGGTCTCTTCCTGTGTATTGCCCTTTGCCTTCACGGTGCCGATATCCGTGAAATTCGAACCATCGAGGCTGCGTTGAATGTCGAAGCGCTCGGAGTTGATCTCTCCGGCCGTTATCCACGTGAGTGCGCCGGCATTATTCTGCAGCGATCCCTTAAAGGAAATTAGTTTAACCGGCAGGGTTCCTATTGCACCGGTATAGGTGTACTCGATAATACTATTGTTGTCGCGCATTATATAAAACTTCAGGTTGGTCGGATCGACGATGATGCGGCGTATCCGGCTGCCATCACCCCTGAAAAGCGAGGTGCTGTCTCCCGTAATGGCGGTACCGGTAGAATTCAGCTTAAAACGGTACACTTTATCCTCCTTCAGCGGCGTCACCAGCAAAGAATTCTGCCAGCCCGGTATCTTGACGCTTCCGTAGAATGCTACGCTCGATGCGGCAATGGTAGCCCATTCGCTGGCGGTAGAATTCGTTGGATACGTTGGCCAGGTCGTGTTGGAATGGAACATCGTAAATATAGGCTGCGTGGTACCCGCACAATTAGTCACCTCGTTGATCACGTTGGTCCCTCCTATCTTGAACCCATTCACATCGCCATCGCATTTTCCCGATACCTTATCCCAGCCGTAGTTCTTTCCCGATTCTATAAGGTTCAATTCATCATCGGCCTTATCCGATTGTTCGGAACTGTAAAGCCGCGGAGTCCCGCCGACCACTCCCCATACAAGGCCCTGTGGATTCCGGTGTCCCATGGAGAAGACATAGTCCTGGGCTGTTATGGTAGGTCCGCTATAGAATGGGTTGTCATTCGGTACCCATGCGTCGGCTCCGGCATCTCCATCCACTTCTGTATTGAGGCGCAGGATCTTTCCCTCCGTCACATCCTGGTTCTGGGCGTAGTTGGTACGGAGGGTGTTGGTGAGCTGTCCCGCGCCCATATCGCCGATGCTATAGTACAGCCGGTATTGAGTGTGACCGGCATCGGCTCCTGGCTCTACCAC
>DATHKS010000355.1:0-4083 GCA_035488975.1 Chitinophagaceae bacterium
TGTGCAATCGAAGATCCCGGCTTACAACCGAAAGCAATGACAAGCGATAATATGATGAAGTGTAGTTTCAAACGGGACGCGTGTTCAATACAATTTACAAAACTTAACAGAAACTTAATATTAAGTTTTCACACCCGGAGGAAATTCAAAAGTAAAAATTCAAAAATAGACACTACCCGTCAGTGCGTTAACTTCTGTTCGAGCAGAGACTATTTTTGAATTTTTACTTTTGAATTTTGAATTTCGCGTTTCTTAATATTGGCTTAACCCTTCGCTAATATCCCGGTAACCTTGCACCCTCATCTTTGCGCCAGTTCTTTCTACACCGTCGTTTCCGTTGCAACATGGATTTAGCAGTTATCCATGGGCAAGCATTTCTCATGCAGTTTTATCGCCCCGGGAAGCAGACCCGGGGCGATTTTTTTTTGGGGGAAATGGCAAGAGTGAAGCACGTGAAACGTGAATCGGCAATCGTGAATAGCGCCGGTCCTATTTTTGCCTCTAGAGGGAATATGCAAATCCATCGGCGTCGGCCCGGAGAATTCCGATTTGACGAGATCATTTGGGCCAGACCCCGCTGAGACAGCAGCCTTTTCCCATAGCACGATACCTGAATATTGCGTATTGAATATTGAATATTTGGCCGGCTTTCCAACCCCTCAAGTCCTACTTCTCCCTCCAGTCTCCCACCAGCTCTTCTCTCTCATTCAACTCCGCATGATCGAAGAGATATTCCAGCGCCTCCGGTATACTTGATCCATAGTCCATCCTTACCGGTTTTGCATTATTCAGCCAGTCATAAAGATGGATGCCGAAGTCGGAGCCTACGGTCTTCAGCATCGTCACGCCGAGCTCCTTCAGCGCTGCCGCATTGCATTGTTGTTCGTATTGGTTACGGATAGGGATCGCGATGATCTTCTTTCCGAGATGAAGCGCCTCCGCCGGCGTCTCGAATCCACCACCGGTTATCAGGCCATTGCATTGGATGAGGCTCTCGTTGAAAAGTTTCTTATCCACCGGCAGGAATGTCAAATGTCCCTCCTGTCTCGGCTGAAGGGTCTGCCAGCTGAACAGATGAAAGGGTACATCTTTGAATTCACGAAAGACCTTCATGAGTTGTGGTTCGCACCAGGAGGGCAGATAGACGGTGATATGATCCCGCTCGACGGGGTTGGCCTCCAGGATCTCTTTCTTTATCACCGGGGTGAAAATAAATTCGTCGTATTGCCTGAAATGAAGCCCAATATACTGGCTGGCCTTTGCATAATTTCTCAACACCCATTCTCCCGCCTGGCTTCGTGATTCCGGCCGTGGCGTATTGGGGGAGAGGAAGCTGGCCTGGTGACCGAAATTAACGGACCTCACTCTCTTCCTTGCGCAGGCGGCCGACGTGATATAGTCGAAATCATTTATCACGAGATCATATTTCTCCACGGGCAATTCCCTGATCTCCTGCTTGAGCCGGAGCGGCTCATATCTCTTCATCATCTTCCAGTAGTTCAGTCCACCGGTACAATTATAGTAGAGACTCCATCCTTTGCTGCGGTATTTCACAGGCGTATCCAATCGAAGGCTGCTATTATCGCCGCTCAGGAAAATATCTACCTGGCCATGTTCCTTGAGATAGGGCAGGAGTTCCATCGCCCTGCTGATATGCCCATTGCCCGTAGCTTGAATAGAATACAATATTTTCATAAATGACCTTTTATATGACTACCATTTTGTGTTGAATGCATTTACCAGTTATAATTTCTGTTGAAGCCCCAGTTCCCAATCTCTTACTCCCGATCGCTTGGCCAACTTCAATTCCCAATCCACCGGCGCTTTCTCCGTCACCGCTTCTTCATCATAGGTATAGAGCTGCCAGTCGTTGTTGTAATACTCCAGCGCGGTGAGATGCTCCACCCAGTCGCCGGAATTGAGATAGGTGGTCGTTCCTTTTTCAGTGGTGATGACCCTTTTCTGCGGTTGGTGAATATGACCGCAGATCACGCAGTCATACTTTTTCTCTATGGCGAGTTCGCCGATCATCGTTTCGAATGCATCGATGTTTACGATCCGTTTGTGAAATTGCTCCATCAATTTTCTCGAGAGGGAAAGCTTTTCCTTTCCCAGCAACTTCATCATCCGGTTTATTATCCGGTTGAAGCCCAGCAAAACGGCGTAGCCGTTGCTGCCCAGTTTTGCCCATAACCTTGCCTGTCCCTTCGTGGTCCGGTCGAAGACATCTCCATGGAAGATCCATGTCATCTTTCCATCGATCTCGATCACCAGTTTATCCATTAGCTGAAAATTCCCGATCAGCAGGTCTGAATACCTTCGCAGGGTCTCGTCATGATTACCGGTAATGTAGATCACCCTTGTGCCCGAAGAAAGAAGAGTGAATATTTCGCGTATTACGCTGATATGACCGGGAGGGAAATAGCGCTTGCTGAATTGCCAGCCATCGATGAAATCGCCATTGAGCACGAGAAGACGCGGTGAGACACTATTTAGATATGCCAGGAATTCCTTCGCCCGGCAGGCATAGGTCCCCAGGTGTAGGTCCGAGATAACCACGACATCAACAGGGCGTTTTTGCATTTCTGAGGGTTTTACAAAGGTGCCAATACCATGTGATGTGAAGGTTATGGGAAGATGATGAAATTGTGAACGTCAATTGGAACGTCAATCGTGAATCGTCAATCGTGAATCGTCAATCGTGAATTGCACACACTAAACGTTCGAAGCGAGATTGCCTACTGAACGTGAACGGCAATTGTGAATGGTGTTCACGATAAGGTAACCGTTCTGTAACATTCAGGTCATTTTGAAAGAGTTCCTTTGCAAAACCGTTACGCGTGAAAAATCTTCTTGCCACCCTCACTCTACTAATCATCCTTATTTCGGCACAGCCCGCCAGGGACTCAGCGCAGACCCTCCCCGTTGGTTCAGCACCCAATATCATCGTCGTCACCATCGACGGTTTCCGTTGGCAGGAGATCTTCTCCGGCGCCGATGAAGAATTGATCAACGACCCGGTGATCACGCCGGATACCTCGACGATGAAAATGTTATATTGGGCAGATGATAAAAATGAACGGCGTCAAAAATTGATGCCTTTTTTTTGGAACGTCATCGCCGCGAAGGGCCAGCTATATGGAAACCGCGACTGGGGCAATAAGGTGAATACCGCCAATCTCTATGCATTCTCTTACCCCGGTTACAACGAGATCTTCACCGGCACCACCGATATCACGATCTCTTCCAATGAGAAGAAATTGAATAGTAACAGGAATGTCCTGGAATACCTGAACCAGGATGAATCATTTAAAGGGAAAGTGGTCGCCTTCACATCCTGGGATGTATTTCCTTATATCCTCAATGAGAAGAGGAGCGGATTTCCCATCAACAGCGGCTATGAGAATGTAAGCCTCGAAGATTCTTCCGGCGAATGGGAATTGATCAACCGCGTACAAACGGAGGGCGTTCATACCAAGACGGGCACACGCCACGATCAGCTCACCTTCCTGATGGCAAAGGAATATATGCAACGGTACCAGCCCCGCGTCGTCTTCATCGGGCTTGGAGAAACGGATGAGTCCGCACATGCAGGCCGCTATGACCTGTACCTCGAGCATGCAAACACAACGGACAGGCTGCTTGCCGAACTATGGCACTTCGTTCAGTCAACGCCGGGGTACAAGGACAATACCTCGCTCCTCATTACCACCGATCACGGACGTGGCAAGAATAAGTGGACATCGCACAGCGCCTTCATCCGTGGCTCTTCACAGACATGGCTGGCATTGCTTGGACCGGGAGTGAAATCACTTGGGGAAGTGAAGGACAGGGAACAGTTGTATCAGAATGAAATGGCGGGAACGATAGCGAGAATGGTGGGAGCGGACTTTAAAAGCAGGTAGAGTTAATTTGATAATTTGGCAATTTGGTAATTTGATAATGAGGCGTGCTCCGATGAGTAGTGAATGATCGAATTGAGGTGAATTGGCACATTACCACATTACCAAATTATCAAATTGCCAAATTATCCTCAGTTTTTGCTTTCCAGCGTAAACCCCACCGTCGTTCCCACATCCTCCC
>DATHKS010000356.1:0-2205 GCA_035488975.1 Chitinophagaceae bacterium
TTGAGATTGGCCGAATCCCCTAAATCCTATGATCCCATAAAGTCCCCATCCATGTTGAAAGAAGAATTGTTGAAAGAACTCGCCGAAGATACCTATGTAACCCTCCAGGCCTCGCCCATTCATGGCATAGGCGTCTTCGCCATCCGTGATATTCCCGAAGGCTGTAAAACCATCTTCTCGAAGAACGTAGGGGAATGGATCAAGCTGCCGATCAGCGACGTTGAAAAATTACCGGATCATTCGCGCTCGCTCATCGAGACCTATTGCCTGTACGATGAGACGGACTATTATGTACCCGATTACGGCTTCAAGGTCATGGACATCGTCAATTATCTCAACCACTCCTCCTCTCCCAATATCGCCTCCATGAACGATGGAGAATATTTCCAATCCATTAAGCCCATTACGGCAGGGAGTGAGTTGCTGGTTGACTATGGGAAGATTGTGGCGGTGGAAGGCTACGAGTAATTTGATAATTTGGCAATTTGATAATTTAATAATTGGGCGTGCTACGATAAGAGAAGACACTTCGAATGAGGATCATTGTCAAATTACCAAATTATCAAATTGCCAAATTGAAGACATCATCGTTTCAGAAACTTCCCTTTCAACAGCTTCTCCATCACCTCTTCCTTCAAATTTCTGCTAATAGGGATATGGTGCTGCCCGATGCGGATATCGTTTCCTTCAATGCTGTCGATCCTCGCGGCGGCCACGATATATGACTTGTGCGTCCTGATGAACTGCGCACCGGCGAGGTAGTCCTCCACCGATTTAAAGGTCAGGTAAGTGACATACTTCTTTTCCTTTGTATGGATCACCACATAGTTTTGCAGCGCCTCCGCGAACAACACTTCGCTGAATAATAATTTGACGAGCCGGTTATCCGCCTTAATAAAAAAATAGCCATCCTGGCCGACAGCAACATTCACTCCCGCATTCTTCTCTCTCACCTCGTAGAATTCCTTCGCCTTCAGCGCCGCCTTATAGAACCGATCGAATGAGATAGGCTTGACGAGATAGTCCAGCGCATTCAATTCGAACCCCTCCAGCGCATAGTTGGGATACGCCGTGGTGAATATCACGGGCGGCGGATGATGCAGCGTCTTGAAGAAATCGAGTCCCGTGATGCGGGGCAATTGTATATCCAGGAACAATAACTGTACCCCGCCGCTTTCTATGATGCCCGTCGCCTTCATGGCATTGTCGAACTCTCCTGCAAGCTGCAGGAACTCGACATCCGCCACGTATTCCTTCAATCCCTTCCTCGCAAGAGGCTCATCGTCGATGATAATGCAATTTATTTTCATGATCAAGCCATTACTGATATCATGTCCAGGACAATTTCTCCCAGCCGCTCCTCTCCTTCTATGCGCACGCTTCCCGCCGCATCTTCCTTTCGCCAACTCCTTGAGAACAATTTCCAGGCCGCATCTCCATCGATGATGGTTGTAGCGGCCGGTTTCTTCTGACTCATTGCGCCAGGAACGGGCTTCCTCCATTCTCCCTCTTCGAATACCAGCCACCAATCACCGCCGCCCTCGCCCGTCACCGTTGTCTTCAATAAGGTGCCATCAGGGGTCGCGGTATTACGCAAAGTATGGGGCCATGCCTGCATGAACACATCGAGCAGCGGTTTGTATAGCTCGGGCGATAATAATTCCCTGTTCCCTACTGCATCGCGGATCTGTTGCTGGTGCAGCCATCGCTCCGTGTACTCGCGGGCAATATCGAACCAATTGAACGAGCTGTTTTCACCGGCCCAGTTTACCGGGAATACCGATGTTCCGTACGGATCAAGCTGCATGAATATCCCATACACCGTTTCATTGGCGGAACGCAGCCAATCTATCAACATCCGCGGACTAAGCCGCCTGGTGGCATTTACCCAGTCCGCATTCAATTCATTCAGGTAGGACACCAGGTCGTCATGACTTTCAATAGCGCGGTTTGGCAGCAGCATCCATTTGTCGCGGTGAATGGCAATGCGGCGGAGGCTCGTATCCAGGAGATGCGATACAACATCCTTTACTACCCATTTGCGCGCAATGGTCTGCGCCTGCCATTCGGCCGGGGAAAGTTTTTCGAGGAATGTTACCAGTTTCTCATTCAGTATTGGAAAGAGATGTAAAGTATGGATCGGCTCCCTTGTCATGCGTTGATCTTTAAGGTCAGTTTTACTTTATATATTCCATTGTTATCCCG
>DATHKS010000357.1:0-6789 GCA_035488975.1 Chitinophagaceae bacterium
ATTTCATACTACCGTCCTTTGCCAAAATGTTTAAGATCGCGCACTTCCTTTTCCGTGAGGAAACGATACTTCCCTCTTTCTACGTTCTTCTTCGTTAGCCCGGCAAATATCACACGGTCGAGATTCCTCACATCATAGCCAAGCGATTCAAAAATGCGGCGGACGATCCGGTTACGACCGCTATGTATTTCCACACCGAGTTGTGTCTTGTCCTTTATATCTGCATAGGCCAATGCGTCCACACTTGCGGGGCCGTCTTCCAGGATAATGCCTGCGAGTATCTTATCGAAGTCTTTTTTCTCCAGGGGTTTATTTAGCGTAACGGAATAGACCTTCTTGATCTCGTTGCTGGGATGTGTAAGTTTCTGTGCCAGTTCACCGTCGTTCGTGAATAATAGCACGCCCGATGTATTCCGGTCGAGGCGTCCCACAGGGTACACTCTCTCCTCGGTAGCCCTGGCGATGAGATCGAGAACTGTCTTCCGGTCCTGCGGATCATCGGTAGTGGTGATATAGTCCTTCGGCTTGTTGAGCAGGATATATACCAGGTTCTTCGCGATGAATATCTTCTTTCCATTCACTCTTATGTCGTCCTTAGCGGTGACCTTATGGCCTGGCGAGGTCACGACTTCGTTGTTTACCTTGACGAGGCCTTTCTTCACGAGCTCCGCGGCTTCGCGGCGGCCGCTGATACCGGAATGCGAGATGAATTTATTCAGGGGCATGGTGCCAGTCGGCTCGGGACGGACCAATTTGGGAGCAGGCTGAATGGGCGCTTCTCCCTTGCGGGTGGCCTGGGTGGGACGAAGCGCACGCGTTTCCGCCTTCTTCTTGTCAAAATACTCTTCGCGTTCCTTCTTGACCTTTCTCTTTTCTTGTTTGAACTGTTCCTTTATCGCTGCGTTGCTTTTCTTCTTGGCGAACTTGTCGAACTGTGTGGATTTCTTTTTCATTTTACGTTTGCTGTTTTACAACAGGATTAAATGCAATTAGCCAATTTGTTAATTTGATAATTAGCCAATGTTGCGTGATTTGCGAAACCGCTGTTCAAAATGTATCCCTTTGTGCTCTTCATCCAAAGGACTCCTTTGGAGTGGTTCTCCTTATCAACTTACCAACCTATCATCTTATCAACTCATCACCCGATCCTATGTATTCCTTCGTGCCCCTTTGTGCTCTTCGTGTCTTCGTGGTTCTCCTTATCAACTTATCACCTCATAACCCTATCACCTCATCAAGCCCCAACCTTATTCGCCAACTGCCCACACGCTGCATCTATATCCTTACCCCTGCTCTTTCTCAGTCTTGCATTCACCCGGTTCTTCGACAGGTATTCCATGAATGCTTCCACTTTTTCCTCAGAAGGTTTGGTAAACTTCGCAAAGTCGATCGGGTTGTACTCGATGATGTTCACGAGGTCGGCCGGTACCTGGCGGTAGATCTTGATCAGCTCGTCGGCATCCTGGAGGCTATCATTGAAATTATTGAACAGGATATATTCGAAGGTGATCTCGCTCTTGGTCTGTTTATAGAAATAATTCAGGGCGTCGATCAGCGACTGGATATTGTTCGTATCGTTGACCGGCATGATCTCGTGTCTCTTCTTATCATTGGCCGCATGAAGCGATAGCGCCAACTTGAATTTTACTTTATTATCGCCCAGCTGCCGAATCTGTTTGGCTACGCCGGCCGTGGAGACGGTAATTCGCTTCGGACTCATTCCCAGTCCGCTGGCGGATGTAATGCGCTCGATGGAGCGGAGGACATTCTTATAGTTCAGGAGCGGTTCACCCATGCCCATGAAGACGATATTGGTGAGCTTCTTTCCGTGGATGCGCTCGCTTTGTTCATTGATCAGTACCACCTCGTCATAGATCTCGTCGAAGTCGAGGTTGCGTTTGCGGTCGATATACCCGGTAGCGCAGAACTTGCAGCTGAGCGAGCAGCCGATCTGGGATGACACGCAGGCGGTAACCCTCGAATCGGTGGGAATAAGGACGCCCTCGACCAGGTGTCCATCATGCGTCTTGAAGCGCGATTTGACCGTTCCATCCTCGGAATACTGGGTGGCATCGATGACCAACGCCTTGAGCGTAAAGTCCTGTTTTAGCTTGATTCTCAAGTCTTTACTGATGTTGGTCATGGCGTCAATATCATGAGCCTTCTTCTGCCAAAGCCATTCGAAGACCTGCTTGGCCCTGAATTCTTTTTCGCCGATGGTTGAAAAATACTCCACCATATCAGGGAGGGAAAGGGTCCTGATATTCCGCTGCTCTTTGTTTGCCATGCGGCAAAGATAACCCCATTGAGGGATTCGGTTAATTTCGTGGATATTTGCACACTAAAATCGTGAGAACGTGAATCGTGAGTCGTCAACGTGAATCGTGAGTCGTCAATCGTGAATACAACACCCTATAATGAGAATATTCGAATCGAGCAAGGTCTTGTTCTAATCGATTCGGATATTCTTATAGCGGAGTGTTGTATTCACGATTGACGACTCACGATTCACGTTGACGATTGACGACCCACGATTCACGTTGAAGATTCACGACTAAAGAAAAGATGACCATGAATCAGACATTTGTTGTTGATGTTCTCCGCACCCCCGTAGGTAAATATGGTGGCGCTTTATCCGCCATCCGGCCCGACGATCTGTTGGCTCATGTAATAACGGCCCTGCTCCAGAGAAATGAGGCCGTGGATGTGCACGCCATCGAAGATATCATTGCAGGCGCGGCCAACCAGGCCGGAGAGGATAATCGAAATGTGGCGAGAATGGCGGCGCTACTGGCCGGGCTGCCGGTATCAGTGGCCGGGAATACCGTTAACCGCCTTTGTGCATCGGGCTTGCAAGCGATAATGGATGCGTCCAGGCAGGTGATGTGCGGGGACGCGGAACTGATAATCGCTGCAGGTGTCGAGAGCATGACACGTGCTCCGTTCGTCACCGCGAAACCGGTGGCGCCCTTTCAGCGCAATATGGAGACCTACGACACCACGCTGGGCTGGCGTTTCATCAACAAAGACCTTTCCCTGCTTTATCCTCCTTATACCATGGGTGAGACGGCGGAGAATATTGCGAAACAATGGAACATCACGCGGGAGGAGCAGGATTCGTTTGCGTTGCAATCACAATTAAAATACTTCGCTGCAAAGGACGCCAATAAATGGGACGACGAGATCGCGGCGATAGAACGAAATACCGATGGATTGATCAACTGGATCGTGAATGATGAACCGCCGAGACAAACATCGCTGGAAAAACTGGCGGGATTGAAGGCGGCATTCATCAAGGACGGAACGGTGACGGCGGGCAATTCGTCGGGGATCAATGATGGCGCAGCGGCGATGCTGCTGGCAAGTGAGCAGGCGGTGAATAAATTCGGTGTGAAGCCGATGGCCAGGATCGTATCGATGGCAGTGGCGGGTGTTGATCCTGCCATCATGGGGATCGGGCCGGTACCGGCAACGAAGAAGGCGCTGCAACGGGCGGGACTGAAGGTCGAAGACCTCGACCTGGTGGAGCTGAATGAGGCGTTCGCCTCGCAGTCGCTGGCATGTATCCGTGATTTGGGACTGGACCCTGCAAAGGTGAATGTGAATGGCGGTGCTATAGCGATCGGACATCCGCTGGGATGTAGCGGCGTCCGCATTTCCTCTACATTGCTCCATGAGATGAAAAGAAGGAATTCAAAATATGGTTTGGCTACGATGTGTGTGGGAGTGGGACAAGGAGCTGCTGTCGTATATGAGAATCTGATGTGAGGATAGGCCTGAAAGAAAAAATATTCAAGTGAGTGTCTGGTGTGAGGATAGGTCTGTATGAAAAAAATATTCAATATTCAATAATCAATATTCAATGCTCAAGGGGCAGTCTGCTGACTGTAATCTCCTCTCATCCAGTACAATTTCTGCACGTCATGCTATTCAACCGGCGCGAGGATCAACTTGAGCATTGAATATTGAATATTGAATATTTTTTCTCTACGAAAATCCCTTAATAAAACCCATCATGACAGATATTGCCCCGCGTCTTTCCGAGCACATCGTCAACATTCCCTTGCTCTTCAATACTTTTTCGCAGGAGAAATTGCTGCATCGTCCCGCTCCGGGTAAGTGGTCAAAAAAGGAAATTCTCGGTCATCTCATAGACTCCGCCATCAACAACCTTAAGCGTTTTACTGAAATACAGGGACAGGAAGGCATTTATGTATTGCGTCCCTATCCGCAGGATCTGCTTGTGGCGGCGAATCATTACCAGGAGTCAAGTCTTCCGCATCTCCTGCAGTTGTGGCAATCATTGAACCGCCAGATCGTATTTGTGATAGAAAATATTCCGCCGACTGCACTCGATTACCTGGTCGATATCAATCCCCAGAAACAGGATCTCAGGACGCTGGAATGGCTGATAAAGGATTATGTGGTGCATATGGAGCACCATCTCTCGCAGATTGTTAAATAACGAATTAGAAAGTCAAAAGTAAAAAGTCAAAATTCAAAAGGGTGTCCTTGGAAAGGAATATCCTTGTGTTCTTTGTGAAAACCTTGTGCTCTTTGTGGTTTAAACCGGTCAACCTATCACTTTTATCTCTTCTCATAAGGCCCAATCCCCTATTCCTAATCCCTAATTCCTCTTGCATTCCATGCCTAACCCGCTTCACCCAGCCGCCCCAGCATTCTTCTCACCAACCGATAGTTCGTTACCATCGATAGTGCCACCAATACCACCCCAGTTGCTATTACGCCCCAATGTATGAAGGAGGAGAGCTCGGGCCGGTCGTACATCACGAAATGATGGAATGACCATTGCATCAATTGAACCACGGCGAGCGTTACAACGATTATTGAAATATATACCGGGATGAAACGCCGCGAGACATTCCTTCCCAGCCAGGAAGGCGAATAACCCAACATCAGTAACAGGTGCAGGCTATCCTTGCTCCGTGCGATCACCAGCTGCAGGTAAAATGAAAACAACATCAGCGCCAGCAATACCACCAGCAGCCCGAAGATGCCCAGCCCCGTGAAGATGCCCTGGATCACCATCTTATTTCTTCCCAGCAAGGTTTTATCCTTGTTCAGTTTATAATTCTTCGAATCCAGGAAGCGAAGCAGGTCAGGATTGTTGGCGTCCTTTACCTTGATGAAGAGCCGCGAGGCTTCCACATACTTCTTCGTTCCGAAGCTCTTATTCGCCCAGTCGAGAAAGGCCTTCGGCACCAGCACCGAATTCACGCGGTCGCTGAAGGCAACGATCTTCGCATAGAAGATCTCCTGCCGTCCGTTGCCTTCCGCCGTTATCTGCACGGGTATGCCCATCGCCGTCTCCTTCGATACCTGCGGAAGACCTTGTCCCGGCGCAAATACGTTATAGATCTCGAAGAAATCGGAGGAGAGAATGATCGGTATCGAGGGCTGACCTTCCCGCCATGTGAATGAAGGAGGAATGGTATCGATGAAATCGTTCTCCAGTGTCTCGAGAAACATATCGGTACTGAACGGAAGCACATCGCCGGCACTCAACTTCACGCGGAAATCATTCGGCACTAGCGGGGCCACGCCATCGATGAAGGGCTGGCTCTTCAACTCATCGATATCCGGCTGGTGGAAAAGATTCTTCTCCGGCTGCCCCATCGTCTGGTTCGTTACCGACTTGGTAATAGACACAAAGTCGAAGCCATTCTTACGGATGCTTCCTTCCTTCAGCAGCTGTTGGATGTTCACGTACATCTGGATGGAGCAAAGCAGTAGCAACACGCCAATGCCTAACCCGATATACGAGAACCAGCGCGACACCGTATTCGTACCGGTCTGCAAAAGAGGACGAATAGGTTGAAACGATACAGCCACGACCGGTTTTTATAGATGATACAATTGTGTGTAAGGATAATAGTCGATGCGCTCCAGGTCGGCGAAGATGATCGTTGCATTGCGCAGCGCGGCTTCCTCGAGCATCAGCGTCATCGCCTTTTCGGAGTTGTTGTTGTCGAGATGACTGAACGGTTCATCCAGCAACAGGATGTCGAAGGGCTGCAACAGGGATCTGATTATGGCTACTCGTTGCTGCTCCCCGTAGGAACAGATGCGGCTCCGGGAGGAAAGCTTATCGCCGATTCCCAGGCGTTGCGCCATCTCCGTTATCTTTTCCTTCGGATGGTAAGGATTCAACTGGCGCTTGATCTCCAGGTTCTGCATCACCGTCTGTTCGGGGAACAGCCGAAGGTCCTGGAACACTACGCTGATATGATCCTTGCGGTAAGTGGCGAAGTCTTCCGCCGAAAAGCCTGCAATCGACTTATCATCGTAACCGATGCTGCCGGAATATTCCTTTCTCATTCCATACAGGAAATGGATAAGCGAGGTCTTTCCGCTGCCCGATGGAGCAACGATCTTGATGCGCTCTCCTTTGTTGAAAGCGATATTCTTTCCCCAGATATCCGAAAGCCGGGTCTTGTCTTTGTCGAAGTAAAGCGGCAGGAGATCGCGGATAATTAATTGCATGTTCTACTGAATATGGCGAACGAATTTGATACCGGGAAGAAAGAAGGCGGTAGGATAGTTAAATCCGTTTACCGCCTTCTTTCAATCAATTATTTGTCGACTCGAAATTATTTATTCGGTACGGGTGCGCCGGTCAGCGTATCTGTCACCGGATACTGGCTAGCCTGTTTCTTCTCATACTCATCATGGAGCGCAGTCATCTGGTCGGCATACCTGTTCAGTTGCTTGAGGCTGTTTGTCGTCTTATCGACAAAATTCACTTCTATCACGAATGTAGCCGCACCG
>DATHKS010000358.1:0-6249 GCA_035488975.1 Chitinophagaceae bacterium
ATTGGTAACCTCCATAGACATCCGCGTGATCGAAGGTATTGATACCAAGTTCGAGACAGAGGTTCACGATCTTCTCCATTGTCGCCTCACCGGAGGCAGTAGTATCCTCCCAGCGCCAGAAACCATAGACAGCAGGCGATACTTTGGGACCGGAGTCGCTGAGATAGATCTTATCCATTTATGTTGATTGAAGTACTATAAAAATAAGACAATTAATCAATTTGATAATTTGATAATTGGCAATTTGATAATTTGCCAATTCGTCAATGTGCAAATGTGCCAATGATCCTTATTACATTAGTCGCTATTCATCGGAGCACGCCTCATTGTCAAATTACCAAATTATCAAATTGCCAAATTGTTCTCTGACGCCGCGGTCGGATTCGAACCGACGTAAAAGGTGTTGCAGACCTGTACCTAACCACTCGGCCACACGGCTGATGTAAAAGAAGGCACGCCGGGGAACCGGAATGCCGTTTAAATCTATCAATTGTTGAATGAAAAAAAAGACTTGAATTGAATCAATTTGAATTTGGTAATGTGCCAATTCGACAATGTGCCAATGACCCTTATTACGTTAGTCATTATTCATCGGAGCGCGCCTCATTATCAAATTAACAAATTGCCAAATTGTTTGGTTAACTACAAACTTACTTGAGGATACCATCCACTGTGATCGCGACATAATAAAGCGCACCCAGGGTTGGGCCGCCGGCATACTGGATATAGTTATTATTGAGAATATTCGATCCTCCTACCTTGATGGTGGATTTCAATTTTGGTAAACGATAGGTCACCTGTGCATCGAGCGTATTGATCGCGGCCACATCTCCTGTTACAAGCGGGCTCTCCCAGAGAAACGCATCCTGCCACCTGTACACCACACTAAATCCAAGGTTCTTGATGATCTCCCGGTTGCCGAAGCTAACATTGGTTGACCACTCGGGGGTATTGAAGCCGGTCACGAATATATCGCTCGTCTTCGTAGACTTCATCTTGTTATAGCTCACATTTCCGCCGATCGTGAATTTCTTATAGAAGTTATAGGTACCGCCGAAGGCAAAACCATAGTTCTTGTATTTATTCTTCGCATTCGTGTACACGCGGTACCGGTCCTGGCCATTGCTGGCAGCATTGCCGCCACTAGCCGTTGTAGCATCCCTGTTGCGGTCTATCATGGCGATCACGGCCGCATCCGTTCCTACGGTCTCTCCCTTCGGCACGAACACCTGTACCTGGCCGAGGAAACCATCATAGGTATTGCTATAGGCATCCACATCGAGTACGAGTTTATTCTCCAGGAGCACGCTCTTGTAGCCGACCTCGAATGAATTGATCTTCTCGGGTCTTGCCTTCGGAAGGTTGGCAACCTCGAGCAGGCCACGGTTTGCGAGTGCAGCGGCATCCGTATTTCCTCCGGCCTTGACGGCTGCATTGAAATTTACGACCGATGCCTGTGTATAGCTGTTATCGAGATAGCCGAGTCCTTCATTGATATAAGAAAGACTTCCTACGCGCTTCACCCGGCCATTATTCACATACGATAACGCCTCGAACAACGCAGGGAAACGATAGCCCTGTTGATAGGTCACGCGGAAGTTATGCCTCTTCTGTACGGTATAGACCGCCGCCACCCGCGGCGTGAACTTGGTCTCGAACTCGGGGTTGTAATCTGCACGTACGGAACCAAACAGCTTCAGCTTGTCGTCGAAGAAGGTCTTCGTTACCTGGGCGAATCCGCCGAATTTCTTATAATAGATATTCTTACCGAAATCAGTCGAGTCCGGCACCTTGCCATTTACTTCAACCGGCTTATTGCGGTCGGCGATAGGCCTGCTGAAGTCGACGAAGTTATTTCCATCGGGAATGATCTCATACACACGCGCATCGCCGCCGATCAGCAGGTCGAAGATCTTAACCTTGCTGGAAAGATCCCATTGCCCTTCGAGATGATAAAGACGGCTCTTCTGTATCAGTGCCGCACCGCCGGTGGCAGGCGCATCGGGTATCGCGCTCGATTTGATGTCCCAGTTATTGATATGACGGATCGTATTCTTAAGATCATCGAACGCCTTCGTGCCGGGCTCTACCCTTCCGGCATCCGCCTGCTGCCGCGCATATTGTGTGGCTGCTGCAAGATTATCGGATGTTAGCGCGCCGCCATTGGCAGTCGCATAGGCATTGAGCGCCGTTTTATACTTCGCACCCCATGCCGTTGCGCTTCCCCCGCTGGCAAGATCCAGATTATCGGCGAGGGGCTTCACATTATAGGAGTCCCCTGTATTCTCAATCGAAACATATCCGCGAATGACGTAGCTGGCGCCCTTCAATTCAACCTTGTGGTTCTGGACCACCACATTGTCCAGCTGTATCTTGTTCCCACGCTGAAACACCCCGTCCATCTTTCCACGCCTGTAATCATAGGATAATTCCGCCTTATCGTTGAAGCGATAGTGAACGGCGGCGTCCACCTTGAGATTATCCACGATGGGGTTCACGAGATCCTTTTCCCAATAGCCGGTGCGCGCAACGGTGAGTGTCTGGTTGGCCTGGCCGTTGATATTGAGTCCGGTCACCGACACGGTATTGCTTCCCGCGAGGGCATCATCACCATATTTATTCCAGCCATCGAAAACGGCATTGTTCTCTCCATTCAATGCGGGAAAAGCAGGATTGGCGCTTTTTAGATTATTCGGGTTCTGATCCTTGCGTGTATCGGAGAGCCAATCGGTGCCACGGAGATAGCTTGCATTCACCTTGAAGGCGAATTTATTATTGAATGCCTTTGCATACCGGATCGAGGTCTCGGTCAACACACTTGCATCCCGGCCAGTTCCGCCGGTGTGGTTCACTCCTGTTTTCTGATACACGCTGAGACCCTGGTAAAGGAAAGGACTCTTGGTAATGAGATTGGCCATGCCATTGATCGCATTCATTCCGTATAGGGCCGAAGCCGCACCTGGCGTGATCTCCACACTCTGTATGTCGAGCTCTGTCGGCCCGATGGCATTGCCCAGGGGAACACCAAGTGTAGCCGCCTGCATGTCCACACCATCCACGAGTTGCATGAACCGGAAATTATTAGGTATGTTGAAACCGCGCGTGTTGGGAATCTTGAAGGTGAGACTGGAGGTCGTCATCTGCACGCCTTTTACATTCTCCAATGCATCGTAGAAACTGGGCGCGGGTGATTCCCTGATAGACCGGATGTCGAGCTTTTCGATGGCTACCGGTGATTTCAGTATACTCTCTGCGACACGGGAGGCGGTCACTACCACCTCGTTGCCAAGCAGCGTCTGCGTCACAAGCTCTATCTGGAGATTGGAGCCCAGGCTCGTGACCTGGAATTGCTGCTCCTTGAATCCAATGGAAGAAAAAGTGAGAGTGAAAGGAAGCTTCGTCTTGGTGCGCAGCTTGAAGTCACCGGTCTTATTGGTAATGGTTCCCGTAACGGTTCCCTGTACCTGCACGCTCACATCGGGAAGGGGCGACTTATTTTCCTGGTCGGTCACCCGCCCGGACACCTCGATCAGGCTTCCGTCCTGCCCGAAACTGGTAAGAGCCACGGCCAGTAAAACGAGGAAAAGCAATATCCTTTGGGATGATTGTTTGATGATCCTGGAGAAATGGTTGAAAGTTTTCCCTCCGGCAGAGGTCAATTTTGATCTTTCGTTCTTTTTCATAACCTGGTCTTAGAAATTTAGTAGTCTATAATTTAAGTAGACTATTTAGTCAAAAAAATAGTTGGATAAGTGAGTCTTACCTCGATGGTAAGAGGCAGGCACAACATCGGGATGATTTTATCTTTATATTAAATGTGTGGCTCATTAGTTCAATAGAATGCAAACATAAGAGAATAATTTATATTGTCTACTAAATTAGTAGACTTTCTTAAAATATTTTCCAAATGATCTTTAAGCTCCAGAAGATGATCAGGAAGCCCAGCAACAGGAAGGCTGTCTTCCTTGGCAGTCTTCCTGCCAGTTTAGCGGCGATCGGCGCGGCCACGAGGCCCCCAATGATAAGGCCGAGGATCGTCTGCCAATGACTCACGCCAATCAGTGTGAAAAAAGTAAAGGCGCTCGCCAGCGTGACGAAGAATTCAGTAAGGCTCACCGAACCGACCACATACTTATGGCTCCGTCCATTATTGATAAGCGTGCTGGTAACGATTGGGCCCCAGCCCCCGCCGCCGAATGAATCGAAGAAGCCTCCGATACCTGCCAGTAACTTATAGTGCTTGAATTTCCTCGCCGGTCTCACCTTTCGAAAGGCGTTGAAGATGAATTTTATTCCCAGCAACAGCGTATAGCCCGCAATGACCGGCCGGATATAATTCCCGTATTTATCGCCCAGGAACACCAGCAGTATCGCGCCCCCTATCGCCCCGAGTATCCCGGGGATCAACAATGCCTTGAATAATTTCTTATTGACGTTCCCGAACTTATAGTGACTATATCCCGATGCGCCGCTGGCAAACATCTCGGCGGTATGGATGCTGCCGCTTATGACTGCGGGATTCACGCCAACCGAAAGAAGTATCGTCGCGCTCGTAACACCATAGCCCATTCCCAATGCACCATCCACCAATTGCGCCAGGAAGCCGGCCAGTATCATTAAGGGAAAGCTCTTGTCGAGCGTATGATAGAAATTAACGGTACCGACTTTAATCTGTTCGTAGGGCAGGTAGGAAAAAACAAAGTGCCCGATAAGCATTATGGCAAAGACGAGTAACGACCAGGTCGCTCTCTTCTTCCATCGTGTCTCCTTTTCCTCACTCTCTTTCTCCACGAGTCCCCGCGTGAGAGCATTCAGTCTTTTGACCTTGTATTCAAAGTTCCCATTGAGGCGGCGGCGGATCGTTTGCATATTGTCCAACACCTGGTCCAGTTCCTCGGGCAATGCTTCGGAAAATGTTTCCTTTAGTCTCTTCGCGATGGTTGGAGACTTGCCGTTCGTGGAGATCGCGATCTTGAGGTTCCCCTTCTTCACGATAGCGCTAAGATAAAAGTCGCAGAGCTCCGGCGTATCGGCAACATTTACGAGCTTCTCCCGTTGACGCGCATCCATGAATATGTTTTCACTCAGCGCCCGGTCGTTCACGGCCACTATGGCCAGGTCTGCACGATCGAGATCGGTGGGATCATAAGCCCGCTGCTCCAGTTTAATATTGGGATATTGCCCGGCGAGTTCCCTGATCTTATCATTAATGGAGATCGCCACCACGCGGATATTGGTCTGCGGTGCATTGGTAACAACAGCCGTCAATTTCTCCAGGCCGACATTTCCCCCGCCTACTATCAGCAGGCGAAGATTTTCCAATTTCAGGAATACCGGGAACAGAAGATTGCCCTCTTCCTTTATCACAAGACTTATATCCTTTGCCGACGAATCCATTATCATTAATGCTGCTGGGCTAAATTGAAAAAGAGTCCCTTCGGACAGTATCTGCAAATCTATACATTTCCTACTAAATTAGTAGACTAATATTCCTACAGGCTAACGACTGTTTTTTTGAATGATTTTAGGCGCCCACGATCCATTTCCTATAGGAAAAATCACCGAAGGTTTCGTCCTTCTTCCGTTCCCGGCTGAAAACCCCGAGCAATTCATCCAGGCTGCCAAGGATCTGCTCTTCATTGAGGCTTTCCTTATACTTTGTATTCAGTCTCTCCCCGAGCCGGTCTCCACCGATATGAAGATTATAAAGTCCATAGGCCGTCCCCACGAAACCGATCTCTGCCGCGGGTGAGCGTCCACATCCATTCGGGCAACCCGTCATACGCAGGATTATTTCCTCTTGTCCCAGCGAATATTTTTCCAGCAGTGGTTCAATTTTCGTTATGAGCGATGGCAGGTAGCGTTGCGCCTCGGCCAGGGCCAGCGGGCAGGTATTGAAGGCCACGCAGGCGATCGCATTCTTCCGCATTGCACCGGCATTGTCCGTATGTGCAATGAGACCCCAGTCACTCAATAGTGTTTCGATCTCCTTCTTATCCTTTGGTGCGATATCGGCCAGGATCACATTCTGGTTACCCGTAAATCTGAAATTCGTCTTCCCTGTGACCGCGATCTCATACAAGGCCGATTTCAGTCGCAGGCTTACTTCATCCAGTATCCTTCCATTTTCAACGAAGAGAGTATAAAACCATTTGCCTTCATAGTTCTGCGCCCAGCCATACCTGTCCTTTCTCTCGGTGAATGTGTAGGAACGTGCGTTCTCAAGCAGGAAGCCGCAACGCTTCTGGA
>DATHKS010000359.1:0-3583 GCA_035488975.1 Chitinophagaceae bacterium
ACATTGGAAGAATAAAACGATCCTGATGATGCAGGGGATCGGCATCAATCCCGGTAGAGGTGGACTGGAGCTTCTCGAGACCATGAGATACCTGCAGGGCAATTACCATCTTGTCTTCATCGGCGGTGGTACGCAATGGGACGCTATTGTGCAGAAAAGAAGCGAATGGCAGCTGGAGGATAAGGTGGACATGATCGGCAAACAGCCGCCGGCCAGGCTCAAGGAATACACGCCACTCGCCCATCTCGGGTTTTCGCTGGACGGGTCCGAAAATATCAACTTCCTGTACAATCTTCCCAATAAGATCTTCGATTATATTCATGCCGGCGTGCCGGTGGCGGCAACGGACATCCCCGAAGTGAGGAAAATCATCGAACAATATCATTGCGGCATTTGTTTTAAATCCAACAGGCCGCAAAGCATGGCAGAAGAGATCACAGCACTAATGAATGACCCTTTACGATATATGGCATTGAGGAATAATACCGCCCCCGCAGCAAAGGAACTATGCTGGGAGAAGGAGCGCATGAAACTTATGCCGATATTCGAGCCTTACCTGTGATGAGCAAAGACCTTCATATCGTTTGCCTGGATGTTCCCTGGCCTGCCGACTACGGGGGAGCCATCGACATGATGAACCGTATAAAGGCCTTCCACGAAGCGGGCATCTCCATTCATCTCCATTACTTCAGTTATAACGAACGTGGCACTCCCAATGAACTCAATGGATTCTGCAAGTCGATAAACATCTACGACCGGGAGAAACTGGGTACGGGGCTCTCACTTAAATTACCTTATATCGTTTCGTCGAGGATGAACCAGGGCCTTATCGAAAAGTTGAACGAGGATAATTTTCCCATACTTCTCGAAGGCATACACTGCACCGGGGTATTGCAGGGAATCGATACGAAGGAACGGAAGGTCGTGGTCCGGATGCACAATGAAGAGAGCATTTACTATAAGGAACTGGCAAGGGCCGAGCCGTCGGTGCTGAAGAAACTCTTTTTCTTCAAGGAAAGCAGGCTCCTGAAACAATATACGCATCACCTGCCGGGCGATTGTACCTATGCCTGCCTCTCGGAGTCGGACAAGCATGCATTCGAGGATGTCTATCATCTGCCGAATGTTGAATTGCTGCCGATCTTTCCATCGTGGCAGGACGTCACAGGCGAGGAAGGCCAGGGAAATTTCTGCTTGTATCATGGAAATCTTTCAGTACCCGAGAACGAGGAAGCCGCAGCCTGGCTACTCTGTAAAGTGTTCACAAATGCACGCGCTCCGTTCATCATTGCGGGTAAGAAGCCATCGAAACGATTACGCAAACTTGCCGAGCTATGCCAGCATACCTGCCTGGTGGCCGATCCTTCCGAATCGGAAATGAATGATCTCGTGAGAAAGGCCCATATCAATGTGCTGCCGTGTTTCAATAAAGAGGTGACGGGCATCCGCCTGAAACTCCTTCACGCCTTGTTCGAGGGAAGACATTGCATCGTTAACGATCCGATGATCGAAGGCACGGGGCTGCAGGATGCATGTTATGTCGGGACCAATGCGAATGCCTTCGCATCACTGATCATGGAATTGTTTCACCAGCCTTATACCAGGGAGGAGATAAAATTGAGAAAGGAATTGTTGGGAAAGACCTACGACAATGCCCGGAATACGCGCCAGCTTATTCAATGGTTATGGTAGCGTTGTCTACTACCCTTCCCCTTTCGGTACGGATCATCCGCGCCGGGAATTTCTGCACCACGATATAGTCGTGTGTGGCCATCACGATAGAGGTATTGAAATCGCGTGATATCAGGAATAACAGATTCATGATCTCATCCGATGTCTCGGGATCCAGGTTGCCGGTCGGCTCATCCGCCAGGATGAGGCGCGGAGAGTTGAGGAGTGCCCTGGCTATATCCACGCGCTGTTGCTCGCCGCCGCTTAATTCGAATGGCATCTTGAATCCTTTGGCCTTCAGTCCAACTTTCTCGAGTACATCGAGAATCTTCTCATCCATCAGCTTATCATCCGTCCAGCCAGTTGCGCGAAGGACGAACTTGAGGTTATTATTTACATTCCTGTCGGATAACAATTGAAAGTCCTGGAAAACCACGCCGAGGTTGCGACGCAGGTAGGGAACCCTCTTCCAGTCGAGACCACGGAGGCCAAAACCGGCAACCGTTGCATCCCCTTCCGTCAGCGACAACTCGCCGTAGAGCGTCTTCAAAAGGCTGGATTTACCCGTTCCCGTCTTACCCACCAGGTACACGAACTCTCCCTTGTTTACGGTAAGATTCACATCCTGTAAAATGAGATTATTGCCCTGGTAAATATTCGCGTGATGTATTTCGATGATCGGCTCTGCCATTCGTCCTTTCGTTTGTTGCAAAATAAAGAAACTATGCTCAGGATAGGGTAAAAAATTTTATTAACTAAATATTTAGTTTGTAAACTAAAAAAATAGTTATAGATTCGTTTTACAAAAGTTACAACGATGAAAGTATTGACTAAAGCAGAAGAGCAGGTAATGCAGGTGGTCTGGAAGCTGGGCCATGCATTTCTCCGGGATATCGTAGATGCGATGGTACCGCCCCGCCCCCATCAGAACACTGTTGCCACCTTGCTGAAGATATTGATCGAAAAAGAATTCGTCGCGGTGAATGTCGTGGGCCGGCAGCACCAGTATTATTCTCTCATCTCGAAAGAAGACTATTCCAAGAGAAGCATGAAGCAACTGGTAAAGGGATACTTCGAGGGATCATTCAGTAATGTGGTTTCGTTCCTGGTAAAGGAAAATAGTATATCGGTGGAGGAACTCGAGGACCTGTTGCATCAAATAAAGAAACAACAAAAGAAATAGCTGAGGGATCCGGCCTCCCGATAATTACCGATCGACCAAAACAAATCAATGCACAAAAAAAGAAAGAAATGAGACAGCTCCTTCATAATTTCTTAGAGATGACGATCTCTTCCGGTATCCTCTATACCTATTATCACTTCTTCCTCCGCAATAGCCGGTTTCACCAATATAATAGATTCTACCTGCTTGGGATCGTTGCCATAAGCCTGCTCGTACCATTTCTTCATATTCCCATTTACTTTTCTTCCGGCAGTCAGCAAACGCCCGTGATGGAAACATTGCAGGCCCTCTCCTTCAATGCAAATGTGACAACGGGATCATCGATAAATGGAAACGGCATTGAATGGACAACGTTGCTTTTCATTTTTTATGGTATGGTCGGATGTTTCCTGTTGATCCGGCTGTTATTGTCATTGAAAAAACTGAGATCGATCGTCCGGCATAATCCCGTGGAGGATCTCGAGGGCATTTATTTTGTGCGCACCAACGAACCGGGAACTCCGTTCTCTTTTTTCCGGTGGATGTTCTGTGATAACCGGATCGAACTGGATTCACCCAAGGGCGACAGGGTATTCAGGCATGAGGTATTCCATATCCAGCAAAGGCATAGCCGCGATATCCTCTTCCTTGAAATAGTTGGAATGCTCTGCTGGATCAACCCCTTCTTTTATTTAATAAAAAAAGAACTCAAGGCCATTCATGAATTCCTGGCGGACAAATTTGCCGCCG
>DATHKS010000360.1:0-5533 GCA_035488975.1 Chitinophagaceae bacterium
GGCTGGCTGTTGCAAGCTGTAATACACAAGGCCGTTACGGCGAGTACCCACGAATAATTTTTAATTCTTTTCATATCTTCTGTTTTAATAATAAAATATACACTGTAAAAATCAACATTAAAAGGGTGAAGGACTGATGCAGGTCCATCCGCCATCGATGATCAGGCTTTGCCCGGTGATATGCCTCGCCATATCGGATACCAGGAAGAGTGCGGCATTGGCAATATCCGTGGAACTGGCGGGTCGTCCCATGGGCGTGATCCTCGACCAGGTTGCTTCATACTCGGGATCGAATAGTGTCCGCTCCGTGGCGGTGGCACCCGGTACAATGCAGTTCACCGTGATCCTGCTGGATGAAAGTTCGATGACGAGATTCCTGGCGAGCATTTCCAGCGCGGCCTTTGTCATTCCATACGCAGCAAGGTTCTTATGCGCCTGGTGCCCGGTTACGGAAGAAGTAAACAGGATCGCTCCGCCGGTACCCTGCTGCTTCATCTGCGTGGCGGCGGCCTGGGCGAGAAAGAACGAGCCGCCGAGGTTTACCTTTAAGACTTTATTGAAGGATTCGGGAGAATAGTCGAAAAAATCTCCGAACAGCGTGATGCCCGCATTGGCGATCGCGATATCGAGCTTACCGAAATGCGTCACCGCCAGGTTTACCATTTTCTTTATGAAGGTCGTGTCACCGGAATCGCCGGGGCAGGCAATGCAATTTCCTTTCTCCTGCCGGATGGCTCTCGCGCCATTTTCTGCCAATTCCTGGTCGAGATCATTCAGGATGACGGCCGCGCCCTGTTGGGCTAGCTGCCGCGCTATCTCGAGACCGATCCCTTGTCCGGCTCCCGTTACGATAACCGCTTTTTCACTAAACGCCTTTTTTTCCATTTTCAACTCTATTTCTATTTCTGTTTAATGTGAATCTCTTGCAACGATGCTTCCCGAGCCGCCTTTTAAGAAATCGAAGTCTGCTCCAAGATGTGCCTGCTCGACATGCCTGATGTAGAGACTAACATAGCCGCGGTTGATATCGCTGGCAATAAGTTTCCAGGAAGCCTTTCTCTTTTCCAGTTCGTCAGGTTCAATCAGTAGGTTGAGCTGTCCTCCCGCTACATCAAGCTGGATCAGGTCGCCATCCTGCACGAGTGCCAGGGTGCCGCCGGAAGCGGATTCGGGTGAGACATGCAGCACTACGGTACCGAAGCCTGTGCCGCTCATGCGGCCATCCGATATGCGCAGCATGTCGGTGACGCCTTTCGCCAATAATTTCTTAGGAATGCCCATGTTCCCTACCTCCGGCATACCGGGATAGCCTTTGGGTCCCACATTCTTCAATACCAATACCGTGTCCTCGTTTACATCCAGGTCCGGCTCGTCGATACGGCTTTTATAGTCTTCTATATTCTCGAATACGATGGCCTTACCCGTGTGCTGCATGAGGCGGGCGCTTGCCGCCGATGGTTTGATGATGGCGCCGTTTGTACATAGGTTGCCTTTCAATACCACCACACCGGAATGGGGACTGAAGGGAGTGTCGATTCCCGCGATCACGTCGCGGTTGATCGCTTCCGCATGCTGAACGTTCTCGCGAAGGGTCTTCCCTGTTACGGTCTTGCTGTCTGCATGCAGATACGAAAGAAGTTCCTTCATCACTGCGGGCAATCCGCCTGCGTAGTAGAGATCTTCCATGAAGTATTTACCGGAGGGCTGAAGGTTGGCGATGAGAGGAATGGAAGACGATAGCTTTCCGAAATCGTCGATGGTCAGTGGTATCCCGATCCTGCCGGCGATCGCGAGCAGATGGATCACGAAGTTGGTGGAACCGCCGATGGCGGCATTTACTTTTATTGCATTCTCGAATGCTTCCCGTGTAAGGATATCCGAGAGCTTCAGGTTTTCCTTTACCATCTCCACGATGCGAAGGCCCGAGAGCTGCGCCAACACTTTGCGGTTGGCATCCACTGCAGGGATGGCTGCATTCTCACTAAGAGAAAGACCCAATGCCTCAACCATACAGGCCATGGAAGAAGCCGTTCCCATGACGGCGCAATGTCCCTTGCTGCGACACATGCCGGCCTCGGCCGCGTTGAGCTCCTGTTCCGACATGAGGTTGGCGCGAAGCTCATCCGTAAAGCGCCAGAGATCGCTGGTACCTATATCGCGCCCCTTGTATTTTCCTGTAAGCATCGGTCCGCCGGAGACGACGATGGTGGGTATATCGACACTGCACGCGCCCATGACGAGTGCGGGCGTCGTCTTATCACAACCACATAATAATACCACGCCATCGATGGGATTGGCGCGGATCGATTCCTCCACATCCATGCTCACGAGATTGCGATAGAGCATGGCAGTCGGTTTGATCAGCGTTTCACCCAATGACATGACCGGAAATTCTACAGGGAATCCGCCTGCCTCGTATACGCCTCTCTTCACCGATTCTGCAAGTTCTCTGAAGTGTCCATTGCAGGGTGTGAGTTCCGACCAGGTATTGCAAATACCGATGACCGGCTTTCCCTCGAACTCATAAGAAGGAGTGCCCTGATTTTTCATCCAAGCCCTGTATATAAATCCATCCTTACCCTTTTTCCCAAACCATTCCTGACTTCTTAGTGAACTTTTCATCATTCGTTATTTAAAAGACTACAGAAAGATCGGGGTACACCCCTGACTCCCGGCCTTATTATAAATATGTGTCCGCTTTCCGGGAATTCTTCCAGTTGCTCTTCGGTCATATCCTTTCTCGCCGTCGTGATCAACAGGTGATCCAGCTCGTCACCAACGAATGCGCAGGAGGAGACATGTGGGGCCGGCAGGCTTATATAGTCGACCATTTTACCTGTGCTGATATTCCACCTGGAAACGCAGCTTCCGCCCCATAGGGCTATCCACAACATTCCTTCTTCATCCATGGCCATTCCATCCGGCAGGCCCATCGCCTTCGGGATCTCTACCGCCACTCTTTCGAAGCTGATGTTGCCGGATTCTTCTTCGTACACGTACGACTTCACCTGGCGCGTGGCGCTGTCATTATGATATAATCGTTTATTGTCCGCGGACCAAACCGGTCCGTTTGAAATAGAAACATTCTCAATCTTCTTCGTTACCTGTGCGTTCCCTTCGATAGCGTACACATCGCCGGCCTCGTTGCGGCAATCCATTTCCATTGTACTCATCCATATGCGTCCCTGGCTATCGGCGGCGCCGTCATTGCATCGGTGTTCGGTCCAATCGATGCCGAGATCCGTTATCCAGGTGAGGTCACCCGAATCGGGGTTGAGTTTACCGATGCCGCCCTGCAGACCGAGATATAGTTGACCGTCCGTACCGGGAATCACCGAAGAGACATAGCGGCGGAGATCATGACACCTCAGTGCCTTCTTCTCCCAGCTATATTCATATAATTTCTTCTTCAGGATATCCACCCAGAGACAGCTGCGCCGTTCAGCATGCCACACCGGGCTCTCGCCGAGCGATGCGGCCAGTGGGCATAGTACCGATACTTTATGGTGGAGGGTCGTGTTCATATGGCTGAAGAAAACTACTTCTGGTCGGGCAGCGCGAATGCGACATAGGCATCACCGGATTTCCCTCCCCATTTTGATCCGCCGCAGGCGATCACTACATATTGTTTACCGTTGACAGAATAGACCGATGGTGTTGCGACACCGGGCGCAGGCAGCTCCGTCTCCCAGATTATCTTGCCCGTTCTCTTGTTGATGGCCCTGAACTTGCCATCGGCAGAAGCACCGATGAACAGCAGTCCGCCCGCCGTTACCGCAGAGCCACCATAATTTTCGCGGCCGGTGGCGGGAATGCCTTTCGCCTTCAATTCTTCAAACTCACCGAAGGGTATTTTCCAGACGAGTTCGCCCGAGTTCAGGTCAATCGCATTGAGCGTACCCCAGGGCGGGCTGATAGCGGGATATCCCTCCTTGGTCAAAAATTTATTATAGCCTGTAAAGCCGTATAATTGTTTTGGCGGACCATCCTGCTTGGCCGCGGGGCCGGTATAGGTCTGCACCTGTTCCGTCTTATTGTTCAGAATAAACGAACCGATGGCTCTCTTCTCTTCCTTCGTAAGGTTATTGAAGCCAGGCATCATCCTTCTCCCGGAGGAAACGAGGTCGAAGAACTGGCTGAAGTTGTATTTTTTCTCTACGCCGATGAGTGCCGGATAATCACCCGCACCAAGGCGTTCGGGGCCATGGCACCCCATGCAGTATTGTGTATAGAGGCTCATGCCTGCTTCGAGGTTCGTCTTCACCTTTGTCTTCTCGGGCGTATTCTTGACCAGGTTCAGCACCCAGCTCATCTCGTTGGCATTTACATATAACAGGTTGGTAGTTGGATCCACGGAGGGACCACCCCATTCGCCGCCACCATCATAACCCGGCAAGATGATCGTGCCTGTGGTAGTGGGAGGAGTAAACATCTTCTCGGAGCGGTAGGTCTTGAAGCGCGCCTTAATATCCTGGTAGGAAGAATCGCTGACGAGTGTATTGAGATCAGCCTCGGTAACCGCCTGCCGGACGAAAGGTTTCGGCAGCGTGGGTATCGGCTGAGTGGCCCAAAGCTTTTCATTTTCGATCGATGTATTGGTGGGCACGGGCCTTTCCTCGATCGGAAAGATCGGTTTACCGGTTTCGCGTTCGAACATGAAGATCATCCCGGTTTTAGTCGTCTGCGCTACGGCATCGATCTTCTTTCCATCGCGGGTAATGGTGACAAGGGCTGGCGGAGTAGGAATGTCCATATCCCATACATCGTGGTGCACGGTCTGGAAATGCCAGATCAGTTTGCCCGTTTCGGCATCGATCGCGAGAAGGCAGTTTCCATAGAGACCCTGTCCCTGTCTTTGCCCGCCATAGAAATCATTGGTGGGACTACCGACTGGCGCGAAGAGGATGCCTCTTTTTTCATCGAGACTGAAGCCTGCCCAGCTATTGGTAGAGCCCATGTATTTGTAAGCAGTGGAATCTTCCCAGGTCTCATACCCGGCTTCACCGGGATAAGGCACGGTGTGAAAGATCCATTTCTGCTGCCCGGTCTTTACATCGAAGGCGCGGATATGACCGGGACTCTCGTCGCCGACCAGGCCGCTCAGGAAGAAAAGATCTTTGTAGACCATGACGGGGGCGGTTGGCGAGACGAAGACCTTCTTCTCATCCCTGCCGAGGCCGGCGTTAAGGTTGATGCCGCCGTCAGTGCCGAAGCTGGGAATGAGTTTCCCTGTATTGGCATTCACTTCGAAGGCAATGGAACCTACCGTGTAGATGATGCGTTTGTCATCTCCTTCCGCCCAATAGGCCACGCCCCGGTTCATGTTCACGCTATTGCGGGGCCATGTCTTGTTGGACACCGTATCCGAAGGGTCGAAGCGCCATTTTTCTTTGCCGGTTGCGGCATCGACGGCGAATAATTTCAGTTTTGAAGAAGTTCCGTACAGAACATTGTCGACGATGATCGGGTTGCATTCTATCGGCCCCGTCTTGGTGCTGTCGCCGTTTTCGGAATGATAGATCCAGGCTACCTG
>DATHKS010000361.1:0-3997 GCA_035488975.1 Chitinophagaceae bacterium
GTAGCCCCTATCATCAGGGAAAACAAAGTGATCAATGCGGCTGAACGCGATATTTATTTCAAGGCATCGCGACTGAAGGCAATGAGCTATACGATGCATTCGCGTTTCCAGGAGAGCCTTGCAACCCTGTACCGGATCGTGAGTGAATCCGAGATGTATAAGGACACGGTAACGCTTGTTGAAAATATCAATTCAATCGGATCGGTGGCGCTCGCCAGGACTGAACCTGCGGATGCGCTGAAATGGCTATCGAGGGCGCTTTTGCTGACAAATGAAAGCGTAAAATACAAATCACTAAGAGCCGCCATCTTTGTAAATATGGCCGACGCCTATTCTCAATTGAACAAACTTGATTCTGCCACTATTAATATCGATAAAGGGATAAAGCTCTTTAAGGAAACCGAAAACCTTTCCAATCTCGCGATAGCATTACAAAGACAGTCCGCCATTTACCTGGCCGCTGGAAAACTGGGCCCGGCCGAGGCTGCATTAAAAGACCTGATCGAGATAAGAAGACAATCCGGCGACAGCGCAGTATATGTTGATGACAACTTAAGTCTCATTAATTTCTATATTCAAACGAAACAGGTAGACAAGGCGATACAATACTGCAGGGCCGCCCTGGTGACGGGGGACTTACATGGCGATAACCAGGGGGACACCAAGACCTTCACCAATAATATAAATATCCGGCTTGAATATTACAAGGCACTTGCAAGATGTTACAAGATAAGTGGCGATCAGGACGGGTATCAAAAGACCCTCGAACAAATAATTACCGCAAAGGATTCTTTTTATCAATACAATTCCGCACACGCCATTGCAGAACTTCAAACCAAGTATGATGTACAGAAAAAAGAAACTACTATCATACAACAGAAACTGGATATAACCCGCAAGAATAATCTTTTCTATTGGTTGTTGGGCCTGGCTGTCTTTATAGCCATCATTTCCTGGATCACCTTCACGGGCTACAGGAAAAGGGAAAAACTGAAATTGAATCTCATCGTGGAAAAGGAGAAGGACCTGGCGCTTCAGTCTGTGGCGAGGGCAGAAGAGAACGAGCGAAAACGAATCGCCGCCGATCTCCACGACAGCCTCGGTGCATACGCCGCTTCTATTGTTTCCAATCTCGATTTCATATCCTCGCAACCGGAAAATGTAAAGAAGAGTGCTGCCTTACTTGAACTGCGCAACAATTCCGAAGCAATGGTGTCGCAGTTAAATGATACTATCTGGGCGATGAAAAAGGAAGGGCTTTCACTCACCTCCATAAGTGACAGGATCAAGATCTTCATGCAGCGCATCCAACCAAGCTACCCGCAGATAATGATAAATGTAATCGAGAAAATAGATGATGACCAGGTGCTTACACCCGCACAGGCGTTTCACCTGTTCCGAATTTTGCAGGAAGCCATTACTAACGCACTTAAACATAGCAAGGCAAAAGAAATAATAGTTAGCATTGAAGGCAATAATGCTGCGACGGTAATCAAAATAATAGATGATGGGGCAGGGATAAGAGATGCGGATGCTTTGAAAAACAGTAGTAGCGGATTATTGAATATGCAGCGAAGAGCAAAAGAAGCGGGATGGGCCATAGCCTGGCTTCCGACCCTTCCGCATGGCACAAGTATTTTCTTATCTCCTACTACAAACTAATTATTCTTAAATGTTTTATTTCGCCCGAAATTGTGAATATTATGGATAATACACCCCCGGTAATAATAGCTTTGGCGGAAGATAATTCCATTAACCGGAATACTTTTTTGCAAAAGATCAACCAACTAAAGGGGTACCGGCTGGCTTTTATAGCAAAGAATGGGAACGAATGCATGGACGAGTTAAAAGGGCTTCCCCTCAACCTGCTGCCACAGATCATTTTCATGGACCTGGAGATGCCGGAAATGGATGGCATTCAAACCATCGCCCTGGCCAAATCACTGCATCCACAGGTGCACTTTATAGTATTGACGGTATTTGATGACGATGAAAAAATATTCGACGCCATAAAGGCTGGCGCTTCGGGCTATCTGCTCAAACATGAAAGCGCGGCTACACTGGAAGAGGCGATGATCAACATCCTGGAATATAAAGGCGCGCCTATGAGCCCGGCCATTGCGAGGAAGGCGCTTCAGTTACTCAGTCGCTCGAATACAGGTACCGAGAATAAGGCGGGAGCCATCATTCCCCCTGCGATCACCGAACGGGAAAAGGAAATATTACAGCAAATGGTAAATGGGTGGGATGCGAAGCGTATTGCCTCTGCGCTCAATCTCAGTGTGCTCACCGTGCGTAAGCATATCGCGAACATCTATGAAAAATTACACGTGAACTCAAAGGCGCAGGTCATCAGCCTGGCGCATAAGAATAATTGGGTTTAGTCGGTTGACATCCGGTTGACACCTTGGGATCGGCGAGCGGGATCGGCGGGTTGCCAACCCGACGTTGCGGTTGGCAACCCGCCGGCCACAACCCGATATTTTAATCCTTCGGCACAAATTGGGAAATTCTTCCTGCCGGGAAAGATTAATCTTGATATATTCCCGCCAATAAGCCATCATGAAATATAACAAAGAGAACGCCTGGCAGTTTCTCCTGCTGATCATACGCATCTGGCTCGGCTACAGACTGATTGCCGCCAGTTACTCCTCCGTAATCGACATCATTACCTCTCCCAAGGAAAGACAGTTCTTCGAGAAATGGTTCGGAGAGGAATTGCATTTCCCGTTTCCCGTAGTGATGGCCTTCCTGGCAAAGGGCGTCGAATGCCTGGGCGGAATACTGATCCTGCTCGGGCTTTTCACGAGACCTGCGGCGGTTCTGGTCGCATTAACCATGATGATTGCAACGCTGACCGCCAACCTTGGCGAGAACTGGGTGATCGACGGTGGGTTCACGATATCGTATTGCTTGTTTGCCCTGATCCTCGTGGTACATGGAAGCGGAAGGTATGGGTTGGATGGGTTGAGGCGGAACCGCCGTGACTTTAAGTAACTGCGCGGTTGACATCCAGTTGACATCCGGGGGCCGGTGGGTTGGCAACCCGACTTTGCGGTTGGCAACCCGCCGATCAATACCACTTTTGTCACCATGCCCAACGAAAGTCGAATGGTCTCCTCTCCTATCTCCATATCCATTTGCCCCGTCCTGCACATTGTCGATGGTCTCAGGAAAAGGGGGATAGCCGAAAACGGGGAGAACAATCTAATGTGCCAATTAGAAAATTAGCCAATGTGCCAATGCTCATAGCAGGAAAGTTTTTTTTTCTGAGCACGCCAATTGGCACATTAGCTAATTGACTAATTATCTTAAGTATTTCCTCGCCTCCTCCACCTCCTTCCTATCCGACGTCACCGCAACCACACTCATCAGCTGCCGGTAATACGCAATCGCCTTTTCCTTATTCCCCGATCGCTCTGCCGCAAGACCGGCGCCGTAGAGCCCGTTGAACCGGTTGGGATGCCGAAGCAGATCCGCTTCGTAGGCAATCAATGCATCGGCGGGTTTGTTTAGTTGAAGCAACAGATCGCCCAGTAATTCGCGCGCGGGCAGGACCTCGCCGGGCGTGACCGGACTCTTCTCTGTCTTATCTTCCATATCGGCTGCGAGGTTCATCAGCCTCAGCGCTTCCGCATTCTTCCCTTCCTTCAACCGGGTCCAGGCCTCAGCGGCCTTCAACTGGATATCCACGAGGTTGGCCTTGTAAGGATCCTTTTGCTGTGTGAGTGTATCGCGAATGGCCTGTAAGACGATCAGACCGGCATTGGCGGAATCGAGCCGGCCCGTATGCGCATACCCAAGGGTATGCGTGAAGTAGATGATGGCGCGCTGCCAGGGAAACTTCGTCCAGGGAAAATCATCGCGATGAAGATTCAGTCCGGCGGCATCCTTCCATATTTTATTCTCCAACACATAGCGGCAGGGAATGGAGGCAAAGGCATAGGCATCCTTGAAGTTCACGGGATACACACCCGTGATGGTCTGCAGGTAATCG
>DATHKS010000362.1:0-3848 GCA_035488975.1 Chitinophagaceae bacterium
CTTCGGAAGCCGCGGCCCGAAATAGCTGAAGATAACCTTCATGATTTCTGCATTGAATTGGCGATCAGTCCGGAACAGATCTTCATTTCCTCTGAAATGCTACGTCAGATCAATGCCGCGATCGACAGCCTGCCACCCAAATGCAAGCTCATCTTCCTGCTCGTAAAAGAGGGGAACCTGAAATACCGTGAAGTAGCAGAGCTCCTGAACCTTTCGGTAAAGACGGTCGAGGCGCAGATGAGCATAGCCTTGAAAAAGATCAGCCATTCCGTGCCATTCTCCTTCCCTCATCATTGATTAATTATTTATTTTCTTTTTAGGGGTAAAACGTTTTTTCAGGATCAGCCTTTATAAGGAATACCAAAGAAAATGTCTGAAAAACGTATCTGGGAGCTATTAACCAGGCAATTTAATAAGGAGATCTCTGAAGCCGAACTCAAAGAGCTCCAAACACTTATCCAAAATTCAGGGGATGGGAACCTCTCCTCCGAACTGCTGTCGAAGATAAACCTCATGACCTTTAAGCCTGATCCGGAAGACGAATCCACTAAAAAGAGAAGCCTGGATGCCATCCGAAAAGCTATCGGCTCCCAAAACAAGACAGAAGACACGGAGCCGGAGCGCAGATATGAGGCACCCCGGCCGGCTTTCAAACGAAAGATCGCATTCCTTTTATATGCAGCTGCAGCATGTGCCATTATTTTTATCACAGGCTATTTTCTGCTTAAAGGCGGATCAAATAAAACCCCCGCACAATTCGAGACGATCGTCACCCGCGCAGGTTCAAAAACGCTTATTAACCTGCCCGATAGTTCGACGGTGCTGCTGAACAGCGCTTCCAAATTTGGATACAACAAGACCTTTGGCATCGACGGCCGTGAAATGGACCTCGCCGGGGAAGCCTATTTCGATATACGCAAAAACGCCGGGGCTCCCCTGGTCATACATGCAGGCAATGTCATTATCAGGGTATTAGGAACGGCCTTCAATGTGAGAGCCAATCCGGAGGATTCTTATGTCGAAGCCACCCTGATCAGGGGCGTTATCGAAGTGAGTCTCCGGACCGATCCCGAAAGGAAGATCTTATTGAGACCCAATGAAAAGATAGTGATCCGGAAAAATGAGAACCTGCCATCAGACAAGATGACGGACGCGCTCCGGAAGAACAACAACGAAATGATCACCGTTACGAAAGTAGAACCCGATCCCAGCGATAGCTCCTATGTTGAAACGGTCTGGACAAGGGACAAAATGATCTTTCATAAAGAAGCGTTCACGTCGCTGGCCAAAAAAATGGAACGCTGGTATAATGTAAGGATCATCCTTTCCGATGCAGGGTTGAATGATATGGAATTTACCGGTTCGCTTGAAAAAGAATCATTGCACGAGGCCCTCAACGCCCTGCAGCATCTGGCGCGCTTTAATTATAAGATCGAAGGAAAAACGGTTACTGTCACTGAAAAATATTAATAACACTTAAATCCCAACCGATATGTAGTCAAACGATACTGCCATCATCACAATATACATCGCCTGAAACAAGAAGGAGAGGCGTTCTCAGCACCTCTCCCAAAATTAGAACAGGCAATGATTCGCCTATTACTAACTAAATCAACTGTAAGGTATGAATTTTACCAGAATAACTGCTTTTTCGGGGGTTATCGATCTCCGGCGCAAACTATTGTTCGCCATGAAAATAACTACGTTCGCCTGCTTATTTGTGGGACTCCATATGTCCCTGCTGGCCTCATCACAAACCAGGTTCAGCTTCAATGTGGCAAAGCAGCCGCTTTTTGCGGTCCTGCATCTGATCGAGCAAAAATCGGACTACCGGTTCTTCTATAAAGAGTCCAGGGTCTTTTCCGATAAAGAAATAACCCTGAAAGTAAAGGGTGCTTCGCTGGATGATGTACTTTCCATGGTCCTCAACGGCACAGGGCTCAACTATACGGTCAATGAAAAACACCTGGTAGTGATCGGAGAGAATGAAGCGATCGCTGAGACGCCCCCGAGGCAGATTGCCGGAGTAGTATTCAACGAAAGGCGCGAACCCCTTTCGAATGTATCGGTACTGGTTAAAGGAAGCTCCCGCGGGACACAGACCGATGAAGCGGGACGCTTCAGTATCCAGGCGGATGACAACGATTCGCTGGTGCTTTCCTATATCGGCTATGAGACACAAACGGTAAGAGCAGGAGCCAGTCTCCAGATCACGCTGCGCTCATCCGGCCAGCAAATGATAAACGATGTGGTAGTGGTAGGGTACAGTGATAAAAAGAAGAACGAGCTTACCAGCGCGGTCTCCGTCGTATCATCAGATAAATTAAAGGATGTCACAACCAACGATATAGGGTCTATGCTGCAGGGCAAGGTGGCAGGTCTCCAGGTGGTCAGCAGCTCGGGCGCCCCCGGCTCTTCAGCGGAATTACGGCTGAGGGGTGTGTCTTCCGTGAACGCCTCCCAAAGTCCCCTGATAGTAGTAGACGGCATCATCGGCGGCAATTACGACCCGAACGATGTCGAGACGATCACGGTGCTGAAGGATGCGGGCGCCACTGCCATGTATGGCTCCCAGGCCAATGCGGGTGTAATTATCGTAACGACAAAGAAAGCTGCAGCCGGCAAGATCCGGTTCGAAGCAAAGTTCACCACCGGATTCAGGACCCCGGATTTCGGGAAGATGCAAATGATGAACGGCAGCCAGCTGTATGATCATACGCAACAGTATTACCGCGATTATATCCCCGGAGATACCAGCAACAGCTATAAGATAGACCTCATCCGGTTCATCAACGATTATCCCCGTACACTCCGGAACCAGAATAATAACTGGCTGACCGATATGTTTAAAAAAGCTCCTGCAAACAATGTATATGTTTCCGCCAGCGGCCGGACAGATAAGAACGATTATTACCTGGGAATGACCTATTACGATGAGAAGGGTACTTTTCTTAATTCGGATTATCACCGGGTCAATGTACGGGCCAATACCACGCACCACTTTACACCGCTTATCAGCCTGACCAATGACATCAACCTCAGCGGAACTATCGGGAAGAGTTATGATTACAATGACGTGTATTATGCTTACCTGAACATGCCCTGGGACAATCCATATGACAGCCTGGGCAAACCGCTTTATGTAGACGGCAATTCCAGCTTTAAATGGTGGTCGCGGGACAAGATAAATCCTATCAATACGGTGGCGAATTCCAACCATCCGTTCAAGAGCTTTGATATGAACTACGACCTGGATCTCAACGCGGGCATTACCCCATGGCTGTCCGTTGTCAGCACCAACCGCATCGGCGCCAATTTTTTCCGGAACAGTACTTACTATTCGCCGGTGGCGGCAGGGCAGTATCACGGGACAGGTTACATCACCCAGCAGACCAACATTGGATATGGTTATATTTCGAATGATCTACTGAAATTTAATTTCCGCATGGGAGATCATGCCATCAGCGGACTGGCCGGTGTTGCCTTTCAGGGCAACTATACCGACGTGTCCGGCGCCACAGGGAAGGGACTGCCTGTAGGCCTATCCGTACTAAGTGTAGTGTCAAACAGCCAGGCCATCAGCGGCAGCAACACTTCCTCCATTTTAGATTCGTATATCTCACAGGTCAACTATTCCTACCGCGATAAATATTTTCTTTCCGGTTCCTTCCGGACTGACGGGTCATCCTCATTCCCGGCGGGACACCGCTACGCATCCTTCCCCTCGGTCTCCGGAGCATGGCTTGCCAGTAAAGAAGATTTTCTCGCCGGTAATCACACGATCAATTTTCTCAAATTCCGGCTGAGCTACGGGGTCACCGGGACGCAGGACATCGGCTCTTCCCGAT
>DATHKS010000363.1:0-7322 GCA_035488975.1 Chitinophagaceae bacterium
TCCTGTCTGGCACCAGGTAATCGGTATAGCTGAGATTAGGCGTGTTGGCGCCGTTGGCTGAAGCTACGTTCTGCCAGATATTCGCAACCTGGTCACCTTGTCCATCATACAATGCATTGGCGAGTGTCTTGGTGTAGGCGATCGAAGCACTGAAGCCATTGCTGAATTGTTTCAGCAACTGGGCGGACAGCGACATATAGTAACCCTTGGTGCCATTGGTGACATAAATAGGAATGAAGGCGGTGTTACCCGAACCGGCCGGTGCAAATACCGATGAAGTGGTCGTAGTCTGCAGGAGGTTGAGATATTTCGCATTGTTAGCTGCAGGATAGATCAGGCGGTTATCTGCATAGCCACTGATGCCTAGTGCCTGTGGTTTTACAAGGTTGACGTTCCTGGCTATCGTTGTCCGCATATCCTTGTTGAAGATAGCTTCGAGCGTGAAGATGGTTCCCCATGGCAGCTTGGTATCGAGACCTAAGCTCGATTTCCAGGTCTGCGGGAAGCGATAGTTTGGATCGAATACGGAAGCTCCTGTTGGTACGAATGAACCTGCGACAGGTACGCTCGCCGGGCGATTCGCATTCGGATCAGGGTTGAAAGGTCCTGCAGGTGTATTAGCAGTTCCGGATAAAGCGAGGATGGTCTGCAGCATGCCCGCATCGCCGGATTGTCCAACGATCCAGACATTCGGAGGCCTGCCGGTGAAGATACCCGTACCGCCGCGGAATTGCAGGGAACGGTTGCCATAGATATCATAGTTGAATCCAATACGTGGAGAAGCAAGGATCCTTGTCTTCGGCAATACGCCGGTATTCAGTTTTAATCCATCTTCGAAAGTGGGTGCCAGGATGAATGGATTCGTCCTGACTTCTTTTACATCAACGAAGCGGGTCTGATCGAGGCGCAGACCGAAAGTAAGTTTGAACTTGTCATTCACCGTCAGTTCATCCTGTGCATAGGCGGAATACTGGGCGAATTTAAAGCTTGGGAAGGCCTGTTCGAAATTAGGTAACAGGGAGAAGGTCCGCGCATAGTTGGCGGGCTTCGCACCGGTCACGAAATCGTTCCAGGAATTATATACATAGTAGCCGGTACCGAAACGCTGGAAGCCATTCACTGTCTTGCTGAAATCTGCCTGGATACCTGCCGTTACATTATGCCGTCCGAAGATGGCGGTCACGTTGTCGATGAAGGAATACATTTTTACCTGGCGCAGGTTACCATAAGAGAAGGGCTCATAACCAAACGTGGTGAAAGGAGAGCCATCCTTTAAGATATCCACGAGCGGGAACAGCGAGCTACCGGTTGAGCGGGAATCATTCTGGTAAGTATAAGTGCCTCTCAGGGTGTTGTTGAAACGACCGAATTTGGAATTCAATTCCACGGCGGCCGAATAGAAGTTCGCTCCCTGGAAGTAATTCGAGTTTTGGAACCAGAGCGTATTGTCATCCGTTCTTCCCTTACCGGTAGTATATTGGATACCGGATCCGGTAGTGGAGTTGCTGAGCGGACTTGGCTCACCGCCTTCCACCTGGCTATAGCGGAGCGTTAAATGATGGTTCTGGTTGATGTTCCAATCGATCCGTCCCAGGTATTTCGTTCTCTTGATCTCGGTAGAATAATTATCGTAGGGGCCTGTCTCATACTGGTAGGTATCGCGGAGGTAGTTGCTGATATCATCCAGTTCGGCGCGTGTCGGGCGTGCGATATTGGAAGCGCTGCCGTAGGAGCCGGGTCCGCTGGTAGCGGTAGCTGCTACACGTGGCTGTATCTGCTTCGGCTGGTTCTCGGTCTCGTAGTTGAAGAAGAAGAATAATTTATTCTTGATGATGGGTCCACCGACCCTCACACCATATTGTTTGAATTCGAAAGGCGTGCGGACAACATTGGCCTTTCCAACCTTGCTGCCCTGTTGTTTTTCCGTACGGAAATAGTTGTACACGGAACCGGAGAAGGTATTGGTACCGGCGCGTGTAACGGCATTGATGGCGCCCCCGATGAAGCCTGACTGGCGGACATCGAATGGGGTTATATTAACGGAGATCTCATCGATGGCGTCGAGGGAGATCGGCGAACCGCCCGCTGGCAGGTTATTACCGATACCGAAGCTGTTGTTGAAGTCCGATCCATCGATGGTAAAGTTGTTTTGGCGATAGTTACCACCGGCAATGGAGGCGCCGTTAGACTGGGGCGTAGCCCTCGTAAGATCGTTGATGCTGCGGTTGATGCTGGGCATCCTTTCAATATCGCGGCGGCCGATATTCGTCACGGCGCCGGTGCGGTTGGCATTAAGTATATTATTACGGCGGCCGGTAGCGGCCACGATCACCTGCTGGAGGGTGCCATCACCGGCAGAAAGGGTAGTGTTCATTATGAACCCTTCCGCGAGTTTCAGGTAGATCTCATCCTGTTTGTCGGTTTGAAAGCCTACGAAACTAATCTCAATATGATAAGGACCACCGGGACGCATATTCGCGATATTGAACTGCCCACTGGCAGTGGTAGAAGTAGCGTATTTTGTGCCGGAGGGCTGGTGGATCGCGGTGATAGTTGCCCCTGCCAGCGGTTCAGTCGCACTGCTTTTCACCGAACCGGAGAGACTGGAAGTCGTGATCTGCGCCATCATCATCATAGGCAGGGCCAATAGCAGCACGACGAGAGGAGTAATTCTCTTAAGCATATTAGTTTAGTTTACGAAGTTTAGGTGCAAAGAAAGGGAATATTCCCACATTATAAATACCCAAATATCAACAAATTTCCCGCCGCGGGAAGGCCGTTTATCAGGACAATCCGTAAGGGTTTTATGCTGCCTTGACGCCGCCACAACTTTCTCTTCCTTATAATTGTTATTACCTTTACAAAAATTAGTGTCATGTTCCATACAATAGAGGAGGCCATCAGCGACATAAAGGCAGGGAAGATCGTGATCGTCGTGGATGACGAGGATAGGGAAAACGAGGGTGATTTCATTGCGGCCGCCGCGACAATTACCCCTGAAGTAGTCAATTTCATGAGTAAACACGGCCGGGGCCTGATCTGCGTCCCCCTGCCGGAGGAGCACTGCGATGAGCTGGGTCTAGAACTGATGGTCAGCAACAATACGGCGCTTCATGAGACGGCCTTTACCGTGTCCGTTGACCTGCTGGGGCATGGCTGTACAACAGGCATTTCGGCCCACGACCGGGCAAAGACGATACAGGCCCTGATCGATCCATTCGTGGATAAAACGGAACTCGGAAGGCCTGGCCATATCTTCCCGTTACGGGCAAAGAAGGGTGGGGTACTGAGACGCGCAGGGCATACGGAAGCCACCGTGGACCTGGCCAGGTTGGCCGGATTCCCGCCTCCCTATGGTGGCGTGTTGGTGGAGATCATGAACGACGATGGCAGCATGGCCCGCCTTCCCCAACTCCTGGAAGTAGCAAAAAAATTCGACTTCAAGATCATTTCCATAAAGGATCTTATTGAATACCGCATCAAGCGCGACTCACTGATCGAAGAGATCGTGCGCGTTCACATGCCCACC
This sequence comes from Chitinophagaceae bacterium, assembly GCA_035488975.1. Lineage (GTDB taxonomy): Bacteria > Bacteroidota > Bacteroidia > Chitinophagales > Chitinophagaceae > DATHKS01. Next base: position 3,530 of record DATHKS010000363.1, read on the forward strand.
AAGTTCGGCGACTTCACGCTGGTGGCATTCAAGGAAAAGAATTCCAACAACGAACACCTCGCGCTGGTAAAGGGAGAGTGGGAGAAGGATGAACCCGTGCTTACCCGCGTTCACTCGTCCTGTTTCACCGGCGATATTCTCGGGTCATTGCGTTGCGATTGCGGCGAGCAATTGCATAAGGCCATGCAGATGGTGCAAAACGAAGGAAGGGGCATCATCCTGTACATGAACCAGGAAGGTCGCGGGATAGGGTTGTTGAATAAATTGAAGGCCTACCGCCTGCAGGAAGAAGGTATGGATACCGTAGAAGCCAATCTTCATCTCGGTTTCCAGATGGATCAACGCGACTACGGCGTGGGTGCACAGATACTCCGTTCACTCGGCGCCACCAAGCTGCGCCTGATGAGCAACAATCCCCGGAAGAGAGTCGGCCTTGTTGGCTATGGTCTCGAGATAGTCGAGAATATCCCGATCGTCATTCACTCCAATCCCCACAATGAAAAATATCTGCAGACGAAGAGGGATAAGCTCGGCCATGAAATAGAAGGTAACTAAATATGATTATTTAATGTGCCAATTAGCCAATATGCCAATGTGCAAATTAGGCGTGCTACGATTAATAAAAGACTTTACGAATAAGGATCATTGGCACATTGGCTAATTTACTAATTGGCACATTGTTTTAATTGCCGTCCGTCACCACCTTCACCGGCTCCACCCTTATACTATCCGCAGGAAGTACCGGCGGAGCAAGGGCCCTGACCTTCTTCTTCTTTCCCAGGAACTCACCCAGGTTGTCGAACTCCTTGCGATAGGCAATGCTTGCACCCGAACGCTTGGTACGCGCGGCGCCTGAAGAATTGGTGGTGAGATAGTCGAGATTCTGCCGGTAAAAGAAACTCGCGCGGATAGTACCGCTCTGGTTGATCAGCCACTCCGCCGTTACATCGGGCAGGAACTGCACATTCTGCTGGATCGTTGTCTGCAGGGGAACATCCAATGTACTTCCCAGCGTAACCACGAAGCGATCCTTGAACAGGGAGATGGGCACATTTACATTGAAATTACTCTGGTTGATGTTGAAGCCGCTATTATTTTGCTGGTTCAAAATGTTACGGTTGTACACCGAACCGCTGAAGTTGATCGACACGTTGTCCGTCTTCAATATCTTGGCGAGTTCACTATTCAGTTTCTTATTGATCTCATTGAAGAAGAGCCCGGAGATACTCGAGATAGTATTATAGGTAAGCTCGTTGATGGTGGAGCCGAAGCCTATGGCCGTGGCATTCTCCAATGGCGCGAAACTATTGAACACGATCAGGTAGGTCACCTGCCGGTTGATCTCGTTGGGGTTCTTCTCTATCTGCTCCAGTGCAGAGGCCACAGAGAAGTCACTATTCATCTTGCTGTTTGCCGCGAGCGCCAGGCTGAATTTGAAGTCGGGCTTGAAGAGATCCCCGGTCAGATGGGCGATCACCGAAACATCCTCGCGCTGGCCGGCATAGTTCTGGAAACTGGGAAGGCTGTTTGCAAGCGGAACGAAGCTTACCATCTCGGCGGTATAGACGGCCTCGAACTGTATCTTGGCATTCATCGGGTCGCCGCTCCAGGAAATGAAATTCTCGGTTCCCTTCTGGATCTTGAATGGTTTCTTGAAGAATGATTGGAAGGTGAAGAGATATTCACCCTCTTCGATATCGAAGCGGCCACGCATGGTCATCTTCTCATTCGTGCCGGAATGAATATTCAATACACCCTCGCCCTTGCCTTCTATCTTATCGCCGGTCAGATCGTCCAGTATCACCTTCACGGCCAGCTTGGGGTTGGCGGTGAGATCTACATCATAGGTAATATTCGCTGCATTCTTATTGAAGCCGCTGTCCTTCATCTCCCGGCCATACTTTCTTTCCACCAGGAAATCCGCGATGCCTGACTCGCGGCTCTTGGATGATGGGATCACGATGCTGCTGCTGTCGCGTGTGGACGCAATGGCATCGATCTTCATATACATGTCGGATTGATAACCGGAAAGTGAGAATGAGCCGGTTCCCTTTACGCGTCCATAGAACTGGTCGTTGTCGTTGACATTCGTATTCAACAACAGGATGGGCTTGTTATTCTCCGGGCCTGTCGTATTCGGCTTAAGCGTGGATACGGTCAATCCGAAGAACATGTTCCTGAATGCCTGGTGCTGGATATTACCGGAGAGATAAACAGGATTTCCCGTCACGGGATCCGTGAGTACCATGCCGTCGAGATTGATCTCCGTTGGCTTCAACTCCAGATCCGTGTCCTGGATCTTATAGAAACATTGGGTGAAGATCACCTTCAGGCCCGCATCCTTCAAACGGCCTTTGCCGGTTACCTCGAGATTGTTGAGGGCTCCCCTGAGATTGAAATCACCCGTCACATATCCCTGGATATTCGTAAAGAGATTTCCGAGGAAGCGTTCGAGTATCGATAACTGGAAATTATTTGCCTTAAGGGCAATGATATTGTTCTTCTGTTCTTCGGGAGTAGCCAGGAAAAGGTTGAGGTCGAAGGCGAGATTGTTATCGGGATTCAGGTTGGCGCCCTTCGCCTTCAGTTGTTTCGTTTTATTATCATAGGTCAGGTTGGCCTTGATGTCCCCGAGTGAATCATCATCGAGGCGGATGCCCTGGCCGGTGATATCATCGGAGGTAATGAAAAGATTACTCGATGGGTCTTCTACCAGCACAGTGCCCGATACCAGTCCCTCCAACCTATTATTCGGCATGAAGTAAGGAGCGAAGTCGCCGAGGTTGATCTTCTTCAGTTCTACAACCAGGTCATTCCAGTCGCCCGTCTCCGAGGGTCTCGTCCTCACCCGCACTTCCTGGTCGCTTTCTTTCAATACAAGCTGGCCGCTGGCGGGAATGTTGCGGCGAAATTCGAGTTCGCCGCTGTCGTCGATTGACCAGACCTTGCCATTCACGGTGAAGGTCGAGGGCTGGAATTCTATCTTCACTCCATTATTGTAAGTAAGCACCTGTGCGTTGATGCTGGCCTTGTTGATGGCTTGGTTCGCGCCGGTGTACACCTGCACATCCGACGAGTCGTTGTGTGCATTGATGCGGAAGAGTGCGTAGGGAACGTTGAGACTGTCGCTGATATTGATGTTATTCGCGCCGCCATACAGCGAGAGGCTGTCACTGCTTCCTTTCGCCGTCAGCTGCACCTCGTCGAAGTTGTATCCTTTGTACTTGAACTGCGGTATCTCGGCCCTGAAGTTCAGTTCACTCTTATCCGTGTTCAGGTTGCCATAGATATGTGAATTGTTGAAACCGGCCAGGCTGCTGTCGATCAGTTTTACATAATCATCCACATAGTTGGTGGTGATATCGAACGTGAGCGATTCATTCTCCGGTATCCTGTTGGGCGGTTTGATATAGGCCGGGTAATACTTATTCAGGAAGAGTTTGAATGCATCCGGCAGGTCGCGGATATTGAACTTGCCACTCACCTTCGCCTCAATTTCATTGGATGACGCAGTCAATACTTTTTCATTGTTGACATACGAAGAAGAGATCATCAGCGAATCGAACGACAACGGTGTACCACGGCGCGAGAGTGAGGCCTCGGTGATGTTTGCGTAACCGAGGAAGTTATCGATATTGTCTCCCGAGAAATTCAGGTTGAGCTTCCCGGCAAATGTCAGCGAATCCTGTGTAAGATTCAACTTCTTCAAATTCGCCTTCTGCACATTGGCGAGGAAGTTAAAGGTCGGTGTGGCGGCATTAAAGTCGATCAGGCCATTAAGCGTCAACTCGGC